>DATIHS010000016.1:0-30445 GCA_035480475.1 Patescibacteria group bacterium | reverse complement strand
CCGCCGGTAAAGCGGCTTTCATTTTGGCTTGGGTATTCGGGAAAAGTACCAGCGCTGGAATTTTATAATCCGCAACGTTTTGCAATAACTCTTTAAAGTCATAATCGCGGTCCTGCCCGCCAAGCAATAAGCATCCGATGGGGCCGACGTGTTCCGTAACGGCCTTCAAACTGGCCAAGGTTGATTCTGGCGTCATACCGATAGCATCGTCAATATAGGTGTGCCCGTCTTTGACCACAATCGTTTGCATACGGTGTGCCAGGGGTTGGAACGAACGAAGGGCGCTATGTGAAACATCATCAGCTACCTTAAACTGCCGTGCTATCTCACGTGCCACCAAGGCATTCAGACGATTATGGTCACCGTATAACTGGGCATCACGAAGGTCCAGCGGTTCGGCCGGATCGATAGCAACGGTGTGACAAGTTGCTTCCGTTGCCCATTGTTGCATGGTAGGGAAGGAAGGATTGTAGATAAAAACATCGTCAGCGCCAGCAAAGCGCATAATATTGTGCTTGGCTTCCCAGTAGGCCTCCTGTGAGCCATGCCAAGGTGCATGGTCATTATAGAGGTTGATGCAGGCGGAAATATGCGGACTGGTCTTCAAATCAGACAACTGGTAACTGGATAGCTCGAGCACAAAAATAGTTTCAGGACTTGCCTCGCTTAGAGCGGGTAACGGTGAAACACCAATATTGCCGGCGAGCACAACCGACTTGCCCGCTGTTTCCAAGATGTGCGCCGTGAGAGCAGCCGTGGTACTTTTGCCTTTCGTCCCCGTAATACCGACAGTTGTGAGCTGATTATCCTGGGCTAATCGGAAGAATAATTGCAGAGGAGTGATATAGGGCACTGGCATCTCTGGGCCGGGGATTGCCTCATTTTTAACAAAAATAGTTTGGCTTGGATCATAGTCCCGCAGAAACGCCAAAGCTTCGGCGCCATCTTCTTTATCAACACGTTCAAAACTTTTTATGTCGGCGTGTTGTTCAAGATAAGTCTGAAAACCGGCCACTGAGCGGCCTTGCCCGACGCCTACAAATACGACGTCTTTGCCAGCAAATTCGGAGAGGTCAAATTTCATTGGGCCAACCTAGCTTGCAAAAATTGCAGGACGCCGTCTTGAAGTTCAGAAGGCAAAGCTTGTTCGGGCTGCAACTCGAGCATAGCCGCCAGCTCTGCCTGCCAGTCTTTTTGCACAATAACACAGTTTTCCTTAGCTAATTGCATAAGCACAGTATTGCCGTAGCGGTCAGCCTGGGCGAGCAAGTTTAACGACAACACTAGTTCGGGAACAGTCCCAACGCAATCGAGCGGTGGTTCCCCTTCCACACCCATGAGCGACAAAAACAGGGGTTTCAGACTCGCCTGGTTTAAGAAATCCAGGCCAAAGATCCGTTGGACAGACTCATTGTCTAGCCAAGGCGCCAACAGGATGTAGCTGCTCAGGCTTTTGGGGCTTTCTAAGCTCCAACGACCCGCCGGGCGCTTGGCAGGATCTATCCGAAAAACAAAATTATCGCTGGTAAAGACCTCAAAGTAAGCGGGGTAATTGCTAAATATCTTAGCGACTCCAACAGATGTCAATTGACGAATGGCACTGAAGTAGCAAACCTGCGGGGCAATATATTTTTGGATGGATGCCTGCAACGAACGCTCAAAACCGAAGGACTTGCTCCATTGGTGGTTTACGGCCACGTCATTCCAATCAACTTGGGGCATGCTTGCACTGGCCTCGTTGGCAACCACCACATAGCGTTTTGCCAGCGCTACGGCCAAGGCGGTGCCAACCAACCCGAAAATAAGTGAAATAGGTACGTGACCTTGCATGGCACCCGGCTCAGTTTGTAGCTCCAGCAGCTGTTTATCCAGCTGTCGTCCAACGGCATGTAGTGGTACTTGCATCGTCTCGGCCACCTGGCCGGTCTGCCCCAGTTGTTCTCCCGTGGCCATGACAAAACCGTCAAACGGCACATCCAGGGCTTTCAAAAGTTCACCAGCCACAATTGAATCTTTGCCCCCGCCAATGCCAAGCAGGGCACCGCTGGCCTGTGCATCCGCAGCTGGCGGTTCAAACGTCTGCCCATCTTGTTGGCTAAAGCGCGCCAGACGGTCACTCGAAACCTTATTGACGTATAAAAATTCCCCCAAACCATGCTGCCAGACATCATTCCAAAAATCGGCCTCTGGTTCATCCATGGCATAAGGATGTGCCATAGACGCAGGTAGAAATATCTTGTAATAACTAATGCCAAGGGCTATGTGCAGCGCTCGCAAACTGCGCTGTTGCGCAGGTGTATCCAACAGGGGTACCGGAAACCGCAGGGACTCGGTCAAACCGTAGGTTTGACTGTTGTGGCCCAATTCGTAATCAAAAAAGACCTCACGCCGGTCATCGCTCACCCGGAACTGCTTAAAACTAAACTGGTCTTGCATGATTACAAGTTTACTTGGCGTCCAGCTCGGTTTTGACCATCTCGGCCACTTGGCGGGGGGTCATTTCTGCCTTCACAATAAACCGTTTGGCGCCCAACTCCTTGAGCTCAGCGGGTGCCTCTTGTTCGCCCATGTTGGTCAAAATAATCACCTTGATGTCTTTACCCCAGTCGGTCTTGCGCATCTCTTTCAGCATGGCATCACCGGTCATCTCTGGCATCATGAGGTCGAGCAAAATAATATCTGGTTTCATCTTTTCGGCCAGCTCTAAACCGAGTTTGCCGTTTTCGGCCGTTTCAACCTCAAAGCCTTCCGCCTCGAATTTGATCCGGTACATCTGGGAAATTGCTTGGTCGTCTTCAACTATGGCAACGCGTGGCATAGTTTAAAGTGTACTAAAAAGTCTCATAAGAGCACAATTATTTCTTGCCTAGGCGGTCGCAGGTGCATCTGTAGCTGGCTTTTGGCCCAGCGTAGTGTCCACCACTTCCGCTAATTCGTTATTGACCAGGTTGGCCTTCACAATGTAGCGCTCAAAGCCGAGCTTCTCGAGGCCTTCCGGTGCCTCAGACTCACTAATATTCGTCAAAAAGATAGCTTTGGTGTGTTTACCCCAGTCGTTTTTGCGCATCTCACGCAAAATACCATCGCCAGACAGGTAGGGCAACATCAGATCAAGTAGGACTAAATCAGGCTTCTCTTCCTTAATCAGCGCCAACCCGCTCAAACCATCATTCGCCACTTTACAGTCATGCCCAGCCAGTTGCAGGCGCGTCTGGTAAATTTCCGCCAGCATTTTGTCATCTTCAACCAGGACAATTTTTACCATGACTCTATCTTATACTTATTGCCGCTCCCACAAAAGCGATTTCAGCTTACCCCTCAGATTCAAGACGTTGATTAATTCGTTCAAAGCTCTTCTTCAGTTCTTTTAACAATGCGGGCATTTTTGTTTTATCATCTGGAGTCGTGAAATGATCGACAGGCTCTAAAGGGATATTTAATTTTCTATCAAGCTGCCTTGCTTCTGCAAATGCTAAATCGAAAATTGATTTCAACGCAGTGGCAATTTCCGGATGTTCAATAGTAACTCCAAATAAATCTTTTGACGATGCAAACGCCACTCGGTCGCCATAGATGGTTATATCCACAGGAGAAGTAAACATTTCAGGCGGTATAAAAGCGATCTCTTCTGTATTTATACAAGGACCACCCGAGCAAAGTTTTATATCTGCTTTCTTTGCAGGTGAAATTGAACAGATACTAATTCCTTTCATAAGCCTTTGCGTTGCATCATATTCCACAAACTCAGGAAATATTTTTAAGATGTTGGTTAGGTCTTCACAGACCCAGAATTCTTTTACCCCCGACTCAAATACATCGGTATAGGTTTGCCAGAGTCCTTTTTTACCTTCATATATTTTAATCAGTGGTTTGTGACTCGTGTCTTTATAGATTGCCCTTAGTTTAGGCATTATTTCTTCGAGCTCGGTCTGTCGTTTTGCTTGTGAATCAGTTACTTTCTTCATATTTGCTAACAGCATATCCGGTGATACCCCCATATATTTTCGGACCTTTCTGTCGTCGGCTACCTTAACCAGATTCATTTTTTCTAATGAATTGAGTACCACATATGTAGTACTACGGTTAATCCCAGTGTGCCTTGAAATTTGACTCACACTTGTTAAATCCAACTCTAATAAAGCCAGATATGTACTAGCTTCTCGATGACTTAGACCAAGTTCTATAAGTACATCACTTATTGTGTCCATATTTACTCCTGTTAGCACATTGCAACAAATCCAATATCTATATTCTAAGATTGTTGTTATCTATTGACAACAAATATGCCTATCTTATTCTGCAAGTATGAGTACAAGCAATAGAATAAAGCAAAAAGTATCCACTAATATTTGGGTCTGGGTGCGTTTTCAAAACGGGGCTCTTAGAAAACTTAAAGTCATGCATAATCCGGAATTTGAAACAGGCGTTGTATCTTCGCAAAGTCCAGTGGGAATTGCATTACTGGGAGCAACCATTAATGAAGAAAGAAGATATCTTTTGAAAGGGAAAATAAACAAGTTAATAGTTATCGATTTTGACAACTGATTTGATCTAGCTATATTTACATACAAGCGCATATAATACTTGTAGTAGATAGGAAAAAAATGCCCCACGATTTGCTCGTTGCTATGCTTGCAGGCCTAGGTGGAATGCTTGGTTGGGGTACTGCTGACTTTTTTGCTAAAAAAACGATCGATAAAATTGGTGATGTTACCACATTATTTTGGGGTCAACTTATAGGGATCTTCCCACTGATAGTACTAATTATTGCTTACCACCCCCATACACCAACTCATTCTCATGACACTTTGAAAGTAATTCTCTTAGGTGTTTATAGTGGCTTGTCTTATATTCCAGCCTACATTGCTTTTGGAAAAGGCAAACTGAGTCTTTTGAGCCCAATATTTGCTTCCTATGCAGCAATAGTTGCACTTATTTCAGCAAGCGTATTCCATGAGCAATTAACAAATATGCAACAATTAGCTATTGTTATTGTCTTTTGCGGCATTTTACTGGTAAGCACCAATCCGCTAGATCTCTTCAAACTATTAAAAGGTCATAGTAGACACAAAACTGATGGTTTGAATTATATTCTAGTCGCAACAGTTAGCTATTCTTTCTGGTTAATAGCACTTGATCGTTTTCTAAATGGACGCAATTGGGTGCCTTTTCTCCTCGGTATCAGGGTCTTTTCTGCCATCACACTCTTTTTATATGCTGTCTTGTCCGGTCGTAAACTCTTCATAAGAGGACACAAAATGTGGAAATATCTCATAGGGATCGGTGTATTTGATGTCTTTGCTTTTGCGTCTGTTTCATATGGCTTTAGCGCAACTCCGCACACTGCAATCGTCACTGTATTGGCAGCAACGTTTTCAATCCCTACAATTATCCTAGCAAGGACATTTCTAAATGAAAGAGTTTCCCCGCTACAAGCACTTGCTTCAATTACTATCCTTGCAGGCATAGTACTATTGTCGGTATCCTAAACAGATGACAAATTATAAAGAGGCAATACGCAGATTGAACAATAAGACACCTTTTTTTGTCTTTGATAGAAAGCAACTAGAAGAAAATTATCATCGATATCTGAAGGAATTACCATCAAATACAGAAATCTGTTATGCGATGAAAGCCAATTCTGAAAAAGAGGTCCTGCAAACTCTAAATAGTATAGGTTCAAGTTTTGAAGTGGCCTCAAAGTATGAGCTAGCCCTTCTCAAGCCAATTAAGGTAGACGCCTCGAAAATTCTTTACGGTACATCTGTAAAGCCCGTAGAACACATTAAGTATTTTGTAAAATATGGTGTTTCTCGTTTTGCTTTTGATTCAGAGCACGAACTAGAAAAACTTGCCTTATATGCACCTGGCTCCAAAGTCTATGTACGAGCTCTTGTTGACGACCGAGCCAACAGTGTATTTCATATGTCAGAAAAATTTGGTACACAGCTAAAGAATGCAGTTGAGCTAATGAGAAAAGCTAAAATTCTTGGACTTCTACCTTATGGTATTAGTTTTAATGTTGGCTCACAAGCACGTAATAAAGATGGTTGGGCAAGAGGGATTAAGGATGTAGTTTCTATCCTAAAGGTTCTTGAGTCAGACGGTATTAAAGTGGAAATGATAAATTTTGGGGGTGGTTTTCCGTTCAGTTATCAACCTGCTGATGCTATTCCTTCCATTGAAGAAATTGGCGCGAGTATACGCAGCTCGGTATTAACTGTGCCTTACCCTTTAAAATTTATTGCAGAACCAGGGCGTGGACTGGTTGCAAATGCTTTCGTATTAGTGACCAGTGTGATTGAACGAAGCGTTAGATCAAATGGCGAATGGCTTTACATTGACGCAGGAGTATACAATGCGTTATTCGAAGCCATGGCTTTCCAGGGCCGTACCCAATATAAAGTCATACCATTACTCGAACATCCCAATATTGAATTACAAAACTATATTCTTACTGGTCCAACCGGTGACAACATAGATATAGTAAATAAAGCCATTCAACTACCTGTGGATCTCGCTCTAGGCGAAAAACTCGTTATCTCAGACGTGGGCGCCTACACTTTTACATTGACTACTAAATTTAACGGTTTTCCTACACCGAGAACCACACAACTCTAAGTTTTATGCACAATAGGTGCCAGAATAGTATTGGCCTCCCAATACTCACAGTCTGGTGGTGGATTAACAGAGACAATTTCGAAATCGATGTTTTCTCGTTGAAAGCCAGCAGCTTCGAGCTTGGCAAGGTGTTTTTCTGAGAAACGGTCAACTTCATCTGAGTAGTAGGTTAAAACGCCACCAGGTCGCAATAACCGAAATGCTTCATCAAAAAACCAGAAATGATTACCATGAATTTCCTCCTCATTCAGGGGGTAGGTATCAAAAAGAATGCCATCAAAACTTTCCGCTCGCAATCGAGGTGTAATGTCTTGCCAAAAGCCACTAAGGATGTGGACACGACTAGCCTGAATACCCTCATGTAAATCCTGAATGCTACGTGTAACCACATCAGGATGGCATTCAATAATGAAGTGAGCGTCAACGCCACGGGTCTGAATTGCGGCTGATGAAAGCCCCAGACCATACCCCAATTCCAATACTGCTCCACCCTTACTAGCAGCAATTTCTGCCAGCTTATCCATGTAATTGGCTTCCCAATCTTCCATTACCGGGTGACCAGCAATACGAAGTGTATGTTCCGTAAAACGTGCAGGAGCTTCATTCCATTCTTCCTTCCGTTCGGGAAAGCCAATGGCAGTACGAGTCGTAATTGTATTCATAAAAAATTAACTAATTTACTCTTGTGTTTTGTTTTACTTTTATTATCTCTAATTTAACACATATAATAAACCTCCGCAAATTGCTTTCAACAGCGTACACAGCCCGGTCAATTGACAATATTGCTCAAAAACCTTATGGTTTAAACAAATGCTTAGAAATAAATTTCAAAAGGCTTTTGCTGGTTACCTGGTTCTTATACTAATTTACTGGATTTGGCTACATTTGAGTGGCAAAACAACTACTAATTTCAATTTCTTTTATTCGTTTCTGTTCAGCCTTGTACCTCTCATAGGTGGTTTTGTCGGTATTCTTAAATCAAGTATCTGGGGTCGTTTACATAGTGCCCTTGGGCGAAGTGTGTTTTACTTTGGACTAGGTCTTTTCCTTTGGGGAGCGGGTAGTATGGTGTGGTCTTATTACAATTTTGTACCGAAAATTGCAGCACCATATCCCTCAATCGCGGATATTGGCTTTGCACTTAGTATTGTCTTTTGGGCAATTGGTGCCATTAATCTTTCTAGGGCTTCAGGTGCAAAGTATGGTTTGCGTAAGCCAATTATGAAAGTACTCGTTGTCACTATACCTATTTTGGTGCTCGCTGTATCTTATTACCTGTTAGTAACTGTCGCCAGACAAGGTGTGCTCGTACCAGCAGGCGAAACGCCACTCAAAGTCTTTCTAGATATTGCCTATCCCTTCGGAGATGTCATGAGCCTAACACTTGCTACAGTTATCCTAGGTTTATCATTTAAATTCCTTGGTGGTGTCTACCGCTGGTCTATGGTGTGCATATTGGTTGGACTAGCAGTAATGTATTTTGGCGACTTCATCTTTTCGTATACAACAACTGTCGGCACTTTTTACAACGGAGACTGGGGTGACTTAGTACTTACGGCTGGGCTATTCTTTATGACCTTTGGACTTATGGGTTTCTGTTCAACACCAAACACTACGCGCATAAAACCGGTACAACCAGGAGTGGCGTGATGGATATTTATGTGCAAATTGCTATACGTATCATTTCCCAACAAGAATTGATAATTGGTCCAGTTGCTGTACAACAAGCACAACAAGTAGATGGAATATCAGTTGATTGGGCTAATCATACAGTTTCTATCGTGGGCGACGAAAAAGAAGCTGTTGAAGAATTGATTGAAGCTTATCGTGATCTCTTTGGTCAAATTGCTGTTGAAGCTAGCAAAGAAGCTGTTGCATCTTTGGCAAATAAGCTTAAACCTGAAGAATTACCTGACCTTTTGAAATAAGATGACCCTAACCACAAGGACATGGGGTGGACAAACAAAGAACACACCTTAAAACCGTTTTTGGTAGTAAAAAGAAGCGACTTGAGGTTGATGTTGCTCAACTTACCCAGGAAATGTACAAGCGTAACCTGGAGCTGGCGGATATTAATCGTACTCTATCTCTGTTACGGACGATCGATAACCTTACTTTGGAATCACACGACGAGCTGGAGGTGCTTTGCCAAAACATTGCCCAAGCTATTATTGAGAAATCCAGCTTTCCTTTGGTGGCCATTATGGCTAACCCACCGCACAAGGATTTCCTGGAACTCATGGGGTGGGCAAGCTCGTTCGAAGGACTACCGGAAGTAGATCGCTACCGGGTAGAGCTTGACGACCATGACAAATGGATCGTAAGTCCCGAGCGTACCGCAATTATTGACGTAACACAGTTAAGTGACAACTTTATAGCTCATTTACTACACGACAGTGTTGATGATGTGGCAGCTTTGCGCCAGGTTATACCCCTTAAATCAATTGCAATTATGAAACTATTATCTCGTCACCGCCTGGTTGGCTTGATGGCTGTTGGTTTCACAGAACCCATCAATGAGATTACCGAAAAGGAAAAAGCCTTGTTGGACCGTCTGGCCGAAGTCGTGGGGATTGCGTTGGACAACAAGCTCCTGTTTGAGGAGAACCAGCAAGTGTTGCGGCAGCTGCAAAAGACGAATGAGAAGCTGAAGACGATGGATGAAACGAAGGACGAGTTCATCAGCATGGCCTCGCACCAGTTGCGGACGCCGCTGACCTCTGTGAAAGGCTACTTGAGTATGGTGCTCGAAGGGGATGCGGGCGAGATTAGCGAAATGCAGCGTAAGCTGCTGAGCCAGGCGTTTGCCAGTAGCCAACGCATGGTGTATTTGATTGCCGACCTCTTGAACGTATCGCGTTTGCGAACCGGCAAGTTCGTGATTGAGGCCGTTGCCACTAACCTGGCCGATGTTGTCGAAAGTGAAGTCAATCAGTTACAAGAGACCGCCCAGGCCCGTGGCTTGAAGCTATCTTATGAAAAGCCGGCCAAGTTCCCGTCGGTTATGCTGGACGAAACTAAGATCCGGCAGGTGATTATGAACTTTATGGACAACGCCATTTATTACACGCCGACCGGGGGGCATATTGTTGTTGGTATACGTGAAACCGATAAAACCATTGAATACACCGTGACCGACGACGGCTTAGGTGTACCAAAAGCAGAACAACACCACCTGTTTACGAAGTTCTACCGCGCTGGCAATGCCCGCAAAGCGCGGCCGGATGGCACCGGGCTCGGCCTGTTTATGGCCAAAAAAGTTATCGTCGCCCAAGGCGGCAGCATTATCTTCAAGAGTCAGGAAGGGGCGGGAAGTACCTTTGGTTTTAGCTTTGACAAGTCAAAATTGCAACCGCCCACCTCTGCCCCTACGAACTAGCTTTCGTAAAGTGTAAGAAACTTCACAGCCTGAAATACTGAGCAGCGCATACTAGCTGTTATTGAGACGCTTTTGCCGCCCCAAGGTGTAAAGTGCTTGTGCTTTAACTTGAAATGTGGTCATAAGTATTGACATTTATACCTGCATATGGTAGAGTTTTAGCTATACGTGAAAACCTCTTCTAATAGGGGTGGGCACGGTGAGACGGAGTAAACATAATTTCCGAGGAGGAGTTTATGAACCAATCTGGTGCAGAAACTTTAGCAGCTGTATTAGCCGCTGGGCCACCTATTGAGGCCGGGCCTTATATGAGTGTTCCAACAATGGAACCCGCTTCCATGGCAGGCGGCAGCATTTTTGCCGAACTTGCTCAAAATAATTTACATACTGCTCCAGTTGCAGCTATTCAACCGAATATGGTTCCGGCAGCTGTACGGGACACGAACGAACGTCATACCTTCCGAAATGGCGTCATAGGTTCCATCGCAGGCGTTGCCTTAATGGCAGCCGCAGTAGCCGGCGTAGAAGGTCGTGGTAATGAACACCGCGCGTCAGCCACGCCCGTCGTAGCCACAACCCCCAACCAAGTTCCAACCGTAGATGTTTGTAAAAATGGTATCTACCCACATATGGACCCTTATTTCGCACAGCGCAACGTCTTGCCTGAGGAACTCCACGATCACCCCCCAACTTCAACTCCACTCACCGATGTAAATGATACGATGAATTTCTTCTTTGGCGCTGACGGTAAAGTCTGTGACAGTGCTCCTACCAACGCCGCAATGGCAGCTATTTCAGCTGACTTACTGGGTGGCGGTGGTCCAGGCAATGTCTTTGCGACCACTGATATGAATGCCGTTAAAGCGGACCTCGCCCAACATCCTGACAAAGCTCTAGCAACCGCTAAGGCAAATGCCGATGTTTACAAAAAAGCCCAAGATAATTCTGCCCCAATTAATGAACCTACGTTCCGCGTCATGGTCCAACCAACCGGCAATCCAGAAGATCCGTACCAAATTGTCCTAAAGCCTGAACAATTTACCGTGGCTGCACCTAAGCAAGTAGCAGTCCTTGGCTGGAACCAGGTAGCTGATGACTCTTTGAAGGGTAATCGGGATCAGAAAGTGTACATAGATTACGCTACCCGCCAGATACACATTACCAAAGCAATCGGTGCACCACTGGAACAAGAGCAACCTCAGCCACAACCAGAACCACAACCGGAACCACAGACGGAATCCAAGAACAATGGTGGTAGCAGTAACGGAACTTTTGGTAAGAAGACCAATAGTAAGCGCGAAAGCAACCAACCTGGCAATACACCTGAAAGTGGTGGTAATGGCGGTTCTACACCGGGTACCCCACCAAGCTTCGGTGGCGGTGGTGGTGGAAACGGTGGTGGCGGTGGTAATGGCGGTGGTGGTGGAAACGGTGGTGGCGGTGGCGGCGGTGGTGGCCACAAACCCCCACATAAACCACCACACAAAACCCCTAAGGGTACCGACCCCGGTATCGGTGGCTAAGCCAAGTAAAGAAAGTATAAGGAGATAATTAAGATGAGCTTCAAGAAATTAGTAACTAGCCTGGCCCTCACAGCCGCTGCGGTCATCATGCCGCTTGCTGCTCCTGGCTTGGCTCATGCCGCTGGCTGTTTCCAATACAGCAACAACGGAGACTTCTTTACCAGCCACACACCGGTGTTCAACAACATCTGTGGCGACCCTACGCCAATCAACTCAACCGAAGGCCCTGTGCCAATCGGTAACGAGTCAGACTTCGTGCGTATCCGCCCTGACACCTCAGGTGACGTGACGAGCAACAAGAACAACCCTGCTTTGCGCAACTCCCTGACCACTGCTTGTAAAACCGGCGACAAGTTTGACGTTTGGACCTATATCCACAACGACGCCGTGTCGCAAGACAACAACAATGGTACTGGTTCTGCTGTCGCCAAAGACGTCAAACTGGCGATGACTGCGCCAATTGGCCAAAACAACGACAATCCATATACCTTTAAGAGCACGATCAGTGCTTCCAACGCAACTCCCTCTAGTGTGAGCGATACTGCTTTCATGACCTGTAATGGCAAGAAAGTAAAACTTACTCTTGTAACTAACACTGTTAAATACACCACCAACGTCGCTAGCCCTAGCTTCGCTGGCTTGCCAGACAGTGCTGTCAACGGAGTGACCTCATTAGGCAACCCTGTCTTTGGCAGCGGTATGGTCTGGGGTTGTTGGAACTACCGCATTGTGGTTGTTTACCAAGTAACCGTTCAAGAAGTTCCTGAACAGCAATCACTTGGTGAATGTAAAGTTGCCGACTTTAGCGTCGACTTCAAGAGCCGCAAAGTAACAGTCAATAGCATTACTCCTAGCCTGACCAACGCAACTGTTGTTGGCCACAAGGTTAACTGGGGTGATGGTAGCGCTGAATTCACTGACCAGAACGCTAACTTCACTGCTCAGTCGCACACCTATGCTAAAGACGGTACTTACAATGTTGTAACCAGCGTCCATGTTAAGTTTGCTGACGGCCACATGGAATGGAAGACATCTTCTGACTGTGCCCGTAGCTTTACCTTTGCACCAAACCAGGAAAACTGTACGGTGCCTGGCAAAGAGAGCTTTCCAAAGAACAGCCCTGAGTGTAAAGAAACACCTTCTTCGCCTCCAACACCTACTAGCTTGCCAAACACTGGTGCTGGTAACATCGCTGGCATCTTCGGTGCTGTGACGGTTGCTGGCGCCTTGATCCACCGCTTTGTCTTGAGCCGCAAGTTCGGCAACTAAACAAACTGTGGATAAACACTAGCGCAATTTGCAAAAATGTGCTAAGGTTAGGCCAGTTTAACGAGCACTGACTGACCGCTCAAAAAAACAACCTCCTTATGAAATCCCCGTGGTGGCGGGGATTTCTTTTTGACCCCTGTTATGGTACACTAGCACGGTCATTCGTCTCTGAACGCGTTGCGTCCAGTCACGGTCCCATCGTCTAGCGGTTAGGACACCGGGTTTTCATCCCGGCAACAGGGGTTCGATTCCCCTTGGGATCACCATAGCATACGAATTAGACGCTTCGGCGTCTTTTTTCATGTTTGCTAAGGTGTAAAGAGCACTTAATTTGGGCGTTCGAAATTTATTTGTAGCAAGCTCGTATTCTATGCCTTCTGGGAATACTAGACGTTGGTAGATGATTTGATGTTCTATCGAGGCATTACTCCATATTCTTGGTGCGTTCGACATAAAACGAATAGCATAATCAATTGCATCAGTTTTTAGTTCAGCTAGTGACCCTACACTGGCTAGATCGTTCTGTACATTGTCAGACTCTTCCTTAATCCTCGCAACTTGCTCTTGCTTTTCTTCTACTGTTATCTGACCTGCAACAAGCATTTCAACAACCTTGTTTCTTCGCTCAGTGAGCTCTTCTAAAGCCTTATGAAGCTTCTTCTGTTTGTTGCCTAGAGTTTTTGTTTCATCACGCCAGACACGCACTATTATCTCTTTTAGGAACTTTTCCATATCTGGATCAGGTTTTAATGACGCAAGCAGGTGTAGGAACTGTTCATGTAGCTCTCCTGATTGCACGGAGGGTAAGTGGCATCTTGAGCAGTGATAGCGTGGAGAACGCTTACCAGAGCCACCAACTGGAGCACTACCTGTTAATGGTTTATTGCACTCAGAACAAAGCATGAAGCGTCGTAGCGGAAATTCAGGATTGTTCTTCTTGTAGGTAGCAGCCGTGTTCTTATTGCTTCTCAGGAGCTCTTGGTTACGGTGAAAGGTTGCTTGAGTGATTATCCCTTTGAATTTTGAGGGGATCAGTTGACCCTCTGTGTGCTTACTCATTTCAAGCCCTGCATATATTGGGTTACGTAACATTTTGCTGATTGCCTGTATCTGCATAGGCTTGCCTTTTGCAGACTTTAGACCAATGATTTCGCACATTTTAATCAGACTAGCTATGGTGTGTGTGCCTGTTGAATATGCCTCAAGTATATCGGCTACCTTATCGGCAATACCCTCTACTGGTGCAAGTGTGGACTTATCCAGTACATCTCTCACGTTTTTAAGGCCGAGAGGTGCTTTGCTCATGCGATAGCCCTCTTTCGCATGAATCTTCATATTGTGCTTAACACGAGTGGATTTAGTCTTATTATCATGCTGGGCAAGTACTGCCTCTAAGTTCTGAATTAGTTCCTCGTTGTCACTATCTTCAATACCTGAATTGATGTTTTTATATTGCACTCCTAACTTAAAAAGTAGAGTACGAAGTGCGAAGAAGTCAGTTGCATTGCGGGACAGGCGGTCAGTTTGGTATGTAATCAAGTACTGTATATGTCCCTTGTTCTCTTCAAGATATGCAAGCATTTCTTTCATAGCGGGGCGGTCTAGGGTTTTAGCCGAGACACCGTCATCATGGTAGATTTTCTTAACCAGAACATCATTGCGTGAAGCCCAGTCCTGACACAGCTTTTGTTGAGTGTCTAGGCTTGCACCCTCTACTTGTTTTGTTGTTGAGACTCGAAGATAAATGACTGCTTTTTTCATAGTGATGTTGCTCCTTCAATATTACCACTATTTTTAATGTTTTTCGAACTAATAAAAGTTCGTATAGAGAGTCTCACCACTGTTTCTGTTTCTTGGATAAGTATTTCGAGTTCTTTGTTGGTTAGTGTTTTTGCTTTTTGTCCTAAAAGTTTCCGTGCTTCCTTAACGGAAATAACCTGCTGCTCAGCAGGTACAGTTAATATTTTGGACACTTCTGTCCCTTTCGTTGGATGTCTTAGTCGCCAAACGAAGAGCAAGTTAATTTGTAATTACTTGTGTGGTCTTAGTAAAACCACGGTCTTAGCTACATCTGCTGGGTCATACACTTTCATGAGACATGATAGCGTGGCGACTAGGAGAGAACCCCAACGATTACTCTGCCTATAATTATACGCTTATGTTTAACAAAAAGCAAATTAATTGCGGCATAAAATACCGTTAGTACCGTATTATATCTGAAAATAATATATGTACTGTCGCAAGTCATATACTCGATGTAAGGCATGAACAGGAATACCCTCTGTGACGCTCTAGGATCGTCTAGGATGGGTTTATGTATGGAAGTTGAGAAAATGCCCACCTGTCATAATTATTAGTAGGAATGTAAGAATATACAGGAGTTTTTATGACTGTGAAAAATGCCGTAGGCAGACCATTAAAAGTAGACGCTAAAGTCATGACTAAGCTAATAGCTGCAATACAAACCAACTCTAATATTAAGGACGCTTGTAGATATGCAGGAATAAGTCGTCAGACATATTACTTCTACCTAAATCACGAATCTGTGTTCGCCGAAAAAATGGAAACAGCTAAAAGCAATCGGAATAAGCTGATGATGAGTTTTCTGACAGTCTGGTAGCTTAACCAGTTGCGTATGCTATTTTTTAAGTAATTTGGGGTCAGATAATATAATGGTGACTATGTCTAAGAAAAAGCGAACTAAACCAAAGCGACAGAAGCAAAACAGCCCGAAGGGTAAAATGTACACGGGCAATCTGCCGCCTGGTTTTACGCTTAAGCTAGCTTCTAACTTTGGCACTGAGGAGCTTTTTGTACCTCGTGTGTGGATTCAGATTAAAGACATCCTAAAGTACATACAACTACCAAATAGCGATGAGATAGATTTTCGCTTTGATAGGATCGTTGAACAGTTAGAGATTGCCTGTATTCACTTGCGTCGAATCGAAGATACTAAGAGCTTTCATCAGCTTCCGACATTTGACCAGCAGGCAGAATACGTAGCCTTCTATAATTCGATTTGGTGGGCATATAAGGATCGTTTCCAGCTATTTATGAAGGAGCTTGGTTTTGAGATAGGTTTTATATTCCAGGATGATAAGAAGTTTGAAAAGGGTGCTAAGAAATTTGTTGAAGAACATCCGAACGCCTCGGAGTTTGTGGATGTAGCTAGAACGGACCGCAAGCTATGGCAGAATATGCTAGCCTCACATCGAAATGCTCTACATAGTGGAGATAGGCGTAATGAGAAACACGACCCAGATAACCCTGTAGATGTACGAATGATATTTGATAATGTCTGGCAAGCTATCGAAGAAGATTTCGCATATTTAGGCGAAAAAGTGATGGATGAAGGCTGGACATTGGTGCATGTCCCCGAAGAACAAAGGGATGAAACCATCCCAGTACGCTTCAAGCCGTATCTGAAGGGACTACTCGATGGTTCTATTAAGTTACCGCCATTAGAATCATCGTCACCCAGCTCGGAACAGTAGTCCTACTAAACCCTGATTCATCGTAATAGCAGTACTTGTATCTGTTACTATAATGTAATGAATAATCCAAAAGTAATCTTGTTAAATGGTTTTGCTGGCTCAGGTAAAACAACTATCGCACGTATGTATGTAGATAATCATCCACTTGCAATGGTTATTGAGGGCGACCAGCTCATAATTAATATTGGCGACTGGCTGGACCATGAAGACGAAGCACGTGACCTCGTTTTTGCATTAACAAAAGACATGCTAAGAGTTGCAATCAAATTAGGCCATGATGTTATCGTGCCTTATCTCGTTACAAACGCAGAGGAAGTTGCAGAGTTAGAACAAATTGCTACGAATGGTGGTGCGGTGTTTCATGAGTTTTATTTAGCTACCCATAAAGACCACGCAATCCAAAGATTATTAAATCGTGGCACTTGGGGCGAAGCTGGCTTGCCGCCATTGACGAATGATGACACTCCGAGAATTACACAGCTCTATGAACACATGGAAGCTGCGTTACCTAATCGTCCTAATCAAATACATATTCAAATTAAAGAAGGAAGCCCGATAGATACATACCAGGAATTGCTTAGACAGATTCAATAACTTATATAGTTCTACTCTAAGCAGGGATGTATTCTGCTACTGTTATTGCTCTCATGTAGCTGTATACTTCTAGTAGTTCAGTACAGATTGCGTTCAATTTCGACTTCACATAGTTCACCATTTTGAAGCTCACCTTTGGTGGGCTTTTAGCTTTCTACCCGAGTCTCTTGCCAGAGGAAAGCATAACCGTTTACACTATGTGGAATGACGGAAGCGACGCATAAGACACCGAATGTTCCTATTGGGAAATTTAAGCGGACCAAGATCATTGCCACCCTTGGTCCTGCTACCAGTAGTTACGCAGCCATCCTTAAGCTCATAAAGGCTGGGGCAAATGGTATTCGTTTGAACTTCAGCCACGGCACCTACGAAGAACGCGAACAGCAGATTAAATGGATCCGCCAGGCAGCAACTGAATACGGCAAACCAGTCGCTATCATCCAGGACCTTCAGGGCCCCAAAATCCGCCTCGGTGATTTCGAAGGGATTATAAATGTAACCGAGGGACAGAGCCTGCGTTTTAAGTTCAACGCCGATTATGAACGCGACGCCATTATTCCGCTGCAGTATGATCTGTCCAAAAAGGTCAAACGCGGTGAAAGCATGTATTTGTACGATGGTAAGGTACGGGTAACGGTCACCAGCGTCAAAGATGGTGTGGTACATGGCCGCGCTGAAAGCGATGGAATTTTGTTACGACGCAAAGGGCTTAACTTGCCTGACACAGATTTTGCGGGTGACGTCATAACTGCCAAGGATAAGCGAGACTTAGTCTTTGGTTCCACCCAGGATATTGACTATGTTGCCCAGAGTTTTGTGCAAACCGCCACAGATATCCGGGCTTTGCGCAGAGCAATGATTAACCTGGGCATGGACGCGCGAATTATTACTAAATTCGAAACGCGCTCCGCCGTTGAACACATGGAAGCTATTGTGCAGGAAACAGACATGATTATGATTGCTCGCGGTGATCTCGCGGTAGAGGCTCCGGCCGAATCTGTGCCAATTATCCAACGCCAGCTTATTGGCCTCGGACAGCGTTATGCCAAGCCGACCATCGTCGCCACGCAAATGCTCTTTAGCATGACGGAAGCGCCCGAACCCACCAGAGCAGAAGTTTCGGATGTGGCGACTGCCGTGATTGTGGGGACCGATTGCGTCATGTTGAGTGACGAAACGGCTAATGGCAAATACCCCATTGCATCTGTGGAGACCATGAAGCGAATCATCCTATACACCGAAGCCAATAGCCCACTCAAAGCAGTTTTTCCCGTAGAGCCGTCAACAGTCGTGCAACGGCAGGTCGCCATTTGCAACGCCGTGATTGACCTGGCAGATACCATAAAGGCGAAAGCGATCGTAGCTGAAACGAAATCGGGTGCGACCGCAATGCAATTGGCAGCCAGACGGCCCGGACGGCCACTGATTGCCGTGACAAGTGATTTCCGCGTAGCCAACCAACTAGCTCTCGTTTACGGTACCAAATCGTATGTACGGCCAGATGATAAACTGGCCGCGACCAAGCTGACCAACTGGCTTCGCAAGAGTAAAGTACTGGAAAAAGGCGACATGATTATTACAGCGTCTGGACGGTATCCGGGTGTCGTGGGGACCACCGACACTATAAAGGTCCGGGTGCTCGAATAACTCCTTGGTGAAACGCCCAAGACCCGCTAGAATACGAATAAGTAACGGCCAGAAAAGGGTGGGAAGTGTCTTTCAATAAAAAAACCGTTCGTGATGTTACGGTCAAGGACAAACGGGTCTTAGTACGCGTGGATTATAATGTCCCACTGGATGAAAAAGGCCGCATCACCGATGATTACCGTATTAAAAAATCGCTGCCGACTATAGAATACCTACTCAAACAAAACGCCAAAGTCATTTTGTGCTCGCACCTCGGCCGCCCTGGCGGCAAACCAGATAATAAGTACAGTCTTAAGCCATGCGCTAAGCGACTAGAAAAACTGCTCGGCAAACCAGTGGATTTTGTGGACGACTGCGTGGGCCCAGCGGTCAAAACTAAGGTTGATGCGTTGCAATCTGGTGGTATTTTGATGCTGGAAAACGTCCGTTTTCACGCCGAAGAAGAGGCCAACGACCCAACTTTTGCCAAGGAGCTTGCTTCTTACGCCCAAGTTTTTGTTCAAGATGCCTTTGGTGTAGTGCACCACCCCGCCGTATCCGTGTCAGAACTACCGAAATATCTGCCAGGAGTGGCTGGTTTCTTGTTGGAAAAAGAAGTAAATACCATCACCGACGTCATGGAAAAACCAGCTCGGCCGCTGGTGGCCGTTATAGGCGGGGCCAAAATCTCCGACAAAATTGATATGTTAAAGCGTTTTATCGACATTGCCGACTTTGTGGCAGTAGGCGGGGCGATGGCAAACACCTTTTTGTTGGCTGAAGGCATCAAGGTCGGCAAAAGCCTGGCGGAGAGAGAAGAAGTACCCCTGGCACGCGAGATCATTCAACACGCTCGGGCCAAGGCTAAAACTCATCGATTTATCTTTTACCTACCGCAAGACGCTGTTGTTGCCACGGATATCTACCATCCCCTTTTTACGCGGATTGTGGACTGGGATGCGCACGTGGTTGCCGCCATCCAGGATTATCCCAAACGGCCACCTCGCAGCAGCGAGCGTGTCCTAAGCAGTGAAATGATCCTCGACATTGGGCCGTTTTCCGGTGCTTTCATTGCGGGTGGCATCCAACTTGCGAACACTGTTATATGGAACGGTGCGCTCGGTGTGACGGAAACACCCGGCTATGGAAGCCCTGTTGGGCCCTTTGCCCATGGTACCGAACTCCTGGTTGACGCTATGCTCGGTGAATTTGGCCACAAGCCCTTCACCGTGGTGGGCGGGGGCGATACGGTCGGTTATGTGGAGGCCCGCAAGCTGACCGATTACTTTAACCACGTTTCGACTGGTGGTGGGGCAAGTCTGGAACTCATGAGCGGCAAACGTTTGCCAGGGGTCGAAGCCCTTCAGGATAAGAAGTAAGAGATGGTACAATAAAACCTAAGCATAAGTACTATGAATAAAACACTTATTGTTGCTAACTGGAAAATGAACCTCACTGTCCACGAGGGAAGTTTGTTATTGCATCGGCTGAGTGAGCGTATCCGTATTCATCGGGATATTGAAGTTGTTCTGGCGCCTAGCCTAACCTCTCTACAACCCCTCTCACTACAGCTAGACCACCGCAAGTTCGGTCTGGCCGCCCAAAATGCCTACCACGTTGATGAAGGACCATTTACGGGCGAAGTCAGCTTTACGATGCTGCGTGGCTTGGTGGATTATGCGATTGTGGGGCATTCTGACCGGCGCTACAAGTTTGGCGAGAGCCTAGAAGTCGTCCGTGACAAGGTAGCCGCTGCCGTCCGCAACGACATCATACCCATTTTGTGCGTCGGCGAGACACGTCAGGAACGTCTCGATGGGGAAACCCTGCAGGTTATTCACGACGAAGTGACGACAGCTTTGAGTAACTTGACGGCAAGTGAAGTGGCCCAAATTGTATTGGCCTACGAACCGATCTGGGCTTTGAGCAACGGCAAGGATTATACCCATCACGAGATTCCCACACCCGACCTCATTGCCAAAGCCGTACGTGCCATCCGGAATAATATTCGCCATCTCTATGGCAAAAAGGTTGCGGAATCGGTGCGCATTCTCTACGGCGGCAGCTCCAGTGCCTCAACCGCTGCCGGACTCTTGTCTACGCCTGGTGTCGATGGTCTGTTAGTCGGAGGTGCCAGTTTAAATTATGAGCAATTCAGTGGTATCGTGGAAGCAGCTTACAGCGTAACCCACCAGGCAGAAGACCATGGCAACGAATAACTCAGACGACGATTCTAAAACAATGGATGTGGCTAAACCTGGCAAGCCTACGCCAGACGCGACTGCCCGGCCGGTTATTATCTCGCACCGTCCTATGGTGCAAGACCCCATGGTCAAAAAAGACCCGGACGCTGAAGCAGCACCGGAATTAAGTCCAGAGAATGCAAAATTGGCCGTCCACGCCGGCAAAATCATTGTTCCGCCAGAAGAAGTCAAAACCGAAGCAGCTGAAAAGCATGACGAAGCCGCGGCTGAAGCCGCCCCTGAAAAGTCCGAAACTGATGAGACGAGCGAAGCGGAAGCTGCAAAAGACGCCACCACAGAAGACAACGAAAAACCTCCTGAGAGCACAGAAAAAGAGGAAGGTGGTGAGGAAGCTGCCACGGTTGATGCGGTAGTTGAACAAGCCGCCGATGCCAAAAAGAAGCAACGGGATGACGCTGCCAGCGAGGAAGAAAAAGCCAAAGCAGCCGCCCTACAAAAGTTGATTGATGATAAAAAGTACTTCCTGCCCGTTGGCCAGCAAGCGCGACGGCGCAACAACCGCATTGCGATCGTATGTCTCGTTTTGATTCTCTTACTGGCTGGGGCGTACTTGGCAATCGACGCCAAACTCGTCAAAACTAGCATCAAGTTACCGGTCCACGTTTTGCCGCAATAAACCGCGGCCTTTAGGAAACTTGCTAGAATAGCTAGGTGTCAAAAGACTTATTCGCGGGTTTAAATGCCGAACAGCAGCGGGCCGTCGAGACAACAGAAGGACCGCTGTTAATTTTAGCTGGGGCAGGCTCTGGCAAAACCAAAACCTTGACCCATCGTATTGCTTATTTGATTGACACCGGCAAAGCCACGTCTTTTAACATTCTAGCCGTAACGTTTACGAATAAAGCCGCCCATGAAATGCGCGAACGGGTCGCCACGCTGTTAGGTGAACGCCCCGAAAACCGTGGCTTTATGCCATTTATGGGCACCTTCCACAGCATTTGTGTGCGTATCTTACGCCAAGATGGTGAATATGTAGCCGTGCCACGTAACTTTATTATCTTTGATGAGGCTGACCGCCAAAGCGCCATTAAACAGGCCAGTAAAGAGTTGCGGCTCGATGAAAAAGCTTTCCCAGCGCGTACCCTAGCCAGCTTAATTAGTAGTGCAAAAAATGAGCTCGTCACCCCGGCTGAGTATGGGGGCCTGGGCAAAGGTCCACTGCACCAAGCAACCGTGCAAGTGTATCCACGCTACGAAAAAATCCTCAAAGACAACGGAGCCCTTGATTTTGACGACCTGATTGGCCGGGTAGCACACCTCTTGCAAGTCAATCCGGAAATTCGCCAGAAGTGGCAACGTCAATTTAGTTACATCATGATTGATGAGTACCAAGATACCAACGCCGCCCAATATAAGTTGGTAAAACTGCTGACCAACCCGTCTCACAACATCGCCGTCGTTGGCGACGACTGGCAAAGCATTTACAGCTGGCGTGGGGCCGATTTCCGCAACATTCTCAACTTTGAGCGTGATTATCCAAAAGCAACCATTATCAAATTGGAACAAAACTACCGAAGTACCAAAGCTATCTTGGACGCGGCCCACGCCGTTATTACCAAGAACTCCCAGCGCTCCGACAAGAAGCTGTGGACAGAAGCAGGCGAAGGCAAACCAATCCAAGTTATGCAAATTGCCAACGAGCGCGCCGAGGGCGAAGCCATTATTCGCCGTGTGAAGACCGCGGTTGACTTAGGTGCTTATCAGTACAAGGATTTTGCTGTCCTCTACCGCACCAACGCCCAAAGCCGCGCCATTGAAGAGACATTCATACGTTACGGCGTGCCTTACCGGATTGTCGGTGGCCAACGCTTTTATGACCGCAAGGAAATCAAAGACATTATGGCCTACCTGCGGCTTATCTATCAGCCAGGTGACCGTGTTAGTTTTGAGCGCATTGTCAACGTACCTACGCGGGGGATCGGTACCAAATCGCTAGAAGCCTTTTTAACGTGGCAAACCGTCAATGATATGGGTTTGCAAGAAGCCTTAAACGAAGTTGCGCATCACCCGAGCCTGACACCGAAAGCCCAAAAAGCCTTAGCAGAGTTGTCCGACATCCTAGAAAGCTTCCGTAGGCTAATGGATGAAACGAGCTTACCTGTATTGCTCGATAGTTTGATTAAGCGTCTGGGCTACATGGCGTATTTAGACGACAAAACACCCCAAGGCGAAACCAGGCAAGAAAACGTGCGCGAACTCTTAAGCGTGGCCCAAAGTTACCAAAGTTTTGGCCTCGACACCTTCCTGGAGGAAGTTTCGCTTGTCAGCGACATTGACAGTGCGGATTTTGGTAGCAATGCGGTGACCCTCATGACGCTGCACGCCGCCAAGGGGCTGGAATTTCCGGTGGTCTTCATGATCGGTATGGAAGAAACTGTTTTTCCGCATTCACGGGCGCTCTACGACCAAGCCGAAATGGAAGAAGAGCGCCGGCTTTGTTATGTGGGAATGACGCGTGCCAAGGAAGAGCTTTATTTGTTACATGCCACCACACGCCTGCTCTACGGGGGCACACAGCACAATCCGCCTTCACGTTTTTTGAGTGAAATCGATGGGGAAGTGCACCTTGCTTCCGGTTTTGAGGATAACTACGCGCACGACAATCGTTTTGCCACCGCCGAGCCACGCTATATCCCCGAATTGAATGAGGGCGATGGCGTCAAGCATGAAATCTTTGGTGTGGGCACGGTGGTAGAAGTAGAAGGCGACAACGTGACCATTTATTTTAAAGGCCGTGGGACCAAAAAACTGAACGTTAGTTTCGCTCCCCTCGAAAAATTATGAATATTGGTAAGCCCTAGCTTACATTTGTTAAAATTAGAACTGCTCACCAGGTGAGTTTTTGTTATTTTGATTATCACCTTAGTGAGCACCTATGGCCAAACGTAAAGCAAACTTCCTGCAGCGTCTGATGGCGCGTGAATTTCACCGGCACCCCTTTGCCGTACCGGTCGTGACTTTAATTTTCCTCAGTTTTGGTACGATGTTTGCTTCTGTCATCCTTGGCGGCCAGACAATTGGTGCCAATGACTCCCACGTCGTGCAACTTTCCCTTGATGGCAAGCGCCAAATTGTCCCGACCCGGGCGATTGATGTCAACGACTTCCTTGTGCGCGCCAAGGTTAACTTGAACGACGGTGACATTGTTGAACCTTCACGTGATACGCCAATAGATAACGACAACTTTCGTATTAATGTTTACCGTGCCCGGCCGGTAACCATTTTTGACGGTGACAAACGGGTCCAGGCCCTCAGCGCTGCTACGACACCGCGCAGTGTGGCTGCCCAGGTGGGCATTCAGGTATATCCAGAAGATGACCTCAAGCAAGAAGTCTCCTCCAACGTCCTAAAAGACCAGGTCATTGGCGAAAAAATTGTCATTGATCGAGCGACCCCTGCCAACCTCAACCTCTATGGCACCCAAGCGACCATTCGGACCCGGTCCAAAACCGTCGGTGACCTTTTAAAAGAGAAGAATATCAAACTGGGTAGTGGTGATTCCGTCCAGCCAGATGCCAAAACCCCCCTAACGCCGAACCTATCAGTTTTTGTCACACGCACGGGTACCCAGATTGTGACCTCTGAAGTCGCCATACCGGTTGATACCCAGACCGTTGAAGACCCCAGCCTGAGTTTTGGAACCACAGCCATTCGTCAACAGGGTAGTGCCGGCAAGAAACTCGTAACATATCAGCTCGACCTGCAAAACGGCAAAGAAACTGGCCGTCACATTATTCAAGAAGTCATAACGGTGCCACCAGTGACCCAGATCATTGCCCGCGGCAAAGCCATATATATCTCACCCGACCACAGTAGCCTTATGGCGGCCGCAGGCATTAGCTCAGGCGATTACCCCTATGTTGACTATATTGTCAGCCACGAATCTGGTTGGTGCCCCACTAAGCTCCAAGGCAACCCGGGCGCGTGCCCAGGTTATGCACCGGCCTACATTCCAAATGGCTATGGTTATGGTATGTGCCAATCAACACCGGGCAGCAAAATGGCCTCCGCAGGCGCTGATTGGCAAACCAATCCGGTCACACAGCTGAGGTGGTGTAGCGGCTACGCCTCCCGTTACGGTGGCTGGGCGGGCTCCTACCAGCATTGGGTGGCCTACCACAACTGGTAACCCTTCGCCTCGGTAAAATAGGTCGGGCCAACACTGGTTACTGGTACAATGCAAGCATATGGGAGACTTACCATTTGCCAATAAAAAACTGGGCCAACACTGGTTAACCGACCGGTCTATTCTGGAGGCTATCTGTGATGCGGGTGAAGTCCAGCCAGAAGACACCGTGCTGGAAATCGGCCCTGGCAGTGGTACCTTGACCGAACTTCTCGTAAAACAGGCCAGGGAAGTGGTCGCGGTTGAGTTTGATGCCAAACTGGCAGCGGCGTTACCGGGCAACCTGGGCGCAAGTAACCTCAAGGTTGTCCAGCAGGACATCCTGTCTTTTGACCTGACAACCTTACCGCCGGACTATAAGGTTGTGGCCAATATTCCATACTATTTGACCAGTAACTTGATCCGCACATTGTCCGAGACCACCAACCGTGCCGAACGCGTGGTGATCCTTATCCAAAAAGAGGTGGCCGAACGGGTGGCTGCCCAACCCGGCGACATGTCACTTCTCTCCGTTAGCGCCCAGTTTTATTGGGAAGTCAGTCTGGGGCTGGAAGTCCCAGCC
The DNA here is from genome assembly GCA_035480475.1 of Patescibacteria group bacterium. GTDB lineage: Bacteria > Patescibacteriota > Saccharimonadia > Saccharimonadales > DATIHS01 > DATIHS01. Next base: position 4,987 of record DATIHS010000016.1, on the reverse strand, counting down.
CGCGCCTTCACACCACCACCGAAAGTTGATTCCGAGTTGGTTATCCTAAAACGTCGGGTCCAGCCTCTCTTTCCTGGTATTGATGTTGAAGCCTTTTTCCGGCTCGTCAAAGCGGGCTTTGCAGCCCGCCGTAAAACGCTCCTAAATTCCTTGAGCGGTGGGCTTAGGGCTGACAAAGCGGCCATCGCCACGGTGTTGGCCGAAACCTACATCCAGCCCAGTACCCGTGCCCAACGCCTGTCGCTTGAGCAATGGCATGTTCTTTATATGGTGTGTCGCGCGCAAAACCTGGTGTAGTCCCCTGCCCTCGCAGCGATATACTTGACGTGTTAAGTATCATGCGAGTATACTACTGTTGAGGAGAACTTATATGGGCCCTACAAATAACATCGGCTACCTTATCCAACGCCTTGCCTTTTGTTTGGGCCGCCAATCTGACCAAGTCCTTCAGGATAAGCTCGGCATTGGGTTATCGCAATTTAAAATTTTGATGATACTACAGTGGCACCCAAGCATCTTGCAAAAGCATATTGCCGAAGCGCTTGGCCAGACTGAAGCCAGTGTTTCCCGCCAAATTAAAGTGTTACAGAAGCAGGGTTATCTAGAAACGAGGGTCACGCCTGAGAACCGACGCGAACATATCACCAAGCTCTCCAAATCCGGTGTCCGTGCCGCTGAACGTGCCATTGAAGAACTCAATACCTACCATTCGCCAACCTTTGCACGGCTCAGCGAAAGCCAGCTCAACGAGCTGCACGAAGCACTGACGAAGCTGTACGACGCGGCCTGCCAGCGCGATAATTTCCGTCAAGACCTTCACCACCAACTAAAAGGCCATAAACTAAAAGGAGGCGCATAAAATGGATACAATTAAACGTCGGCTGGAAGGCAAAGCCCTTCCGATAGTTATCTTTACTATTTTTCTGGACGTTTTAGGCGTCGGTATCTTGATCCCGATTATTCCCCAGCTGTTGGCCAACCCCCATTCCGCCTATTATCTTTTACCGGCAGGTTGGACGTATAAAGGTGGCCTTATCCTGTTGGGCTGGCTACTGGCCATTTATCCGTTTATGCAGTTTCTATCCACACCTATTTTAGGCCAGTTATCAGACCGCTTCGGTCGCAAGCCTATCTTGGGCTTTAGCATCTTTGGTACGGCAGTGGGTTATGTACTGTTTGCGATTGGTATTATTACCAGAAACATACCGTTGCTTTTCTTCAGCCGTTCGCTCGATGGTATTACCGGTGGAAACTTAAGTGTCGCCCAAGCCGTCATTGCTGATGTCACACCTCCCAAAGACCGTGCCAAACGTTTTGCCCTCATTGGTGCGGCGTTCGGTTTCGGCTTTGTCCTCGGTCCGTACTTAGGCGCCAAACTTGGCTCACCACACGTTAACGTTTATGGCCTGTTTACGACACCCCATTGGTTTAGTCCGGCCCTGCCATTCTGGTTTACGGCTGTCTTGAGCTCCATAAACTTCTTACTAATCATTACCCTCCTGCCTGAGACCAACAAGCAACTGAAACATCTGAAACTTAAAGTGAGCCAGTCCGTGCGTAATATCATTACTGCCATGTCATATCCAGGTTTGCGTGTGGTCTTTCCCACGGTTTTCTTGTTCTGGGGCGGCTTTGCCTTCTTCCAAACGTTCTTTCAGGTTATGCTCATCCAAAAGCTGCACTTTTCGGCTAACAATATAGGTGACTTCTTTGCGTTTGTGGGCATCTGGATTGCGCTTACGCAGGCCATATTTACGCCACTACTAGCCAAACGTTTGCGGCCATTCCAAGTGGTACGATTCAGCGTGATAGGCTCAGGCCTGACCTTGTTTATGTACCTCTTGGCGAGCAATACGACCCACTTATTGTGGATCACCCCCGTGTTCGCCTTCTTCCTTGGTAACTCCATTGCCAACCTTACGGCCCTGGTGAGCATTTCGGCCGATAAACATATTCAGGGCGAAGTGCTGGGCATTAACGCCTCAGTGCAATCGCTGGCTCAAACGATTCCGGCCGCCATGAGTGGTTACTTGGCCGAAATTGGCGTCAGCGTGCCGGTGCTCGCGGGCGGTATTACCGTGCTCGCAGGCGGCCTGATATTCCTGATCATCTACCGGGCGCCTGCTCACTTGCTGCATGAAGACTGGGGCTCTGAAGCCGCAACACACTAAGCTATATCCCCTAGCAAAATATTGACATAAGTGGTATAATGCAATAGTCACAACAGAGGTGACACGATATGGGGCTGATTTTAGCTCGACGTTGGACCTTAACAGTTAGCTCAGCAGGCCGCTTGTCAGCGTTATAGGCAAACCCTGAATAAATGCAAAGACATTTGTCAGTCGCTTGGCTTCAGCGTTTTCGCTAAAGCCAGCACTTCAATTCGCCTAAGAACGAATTGCATCCTGGACACGACGCCTTGGTAGTGTCCCGTGATGTCATATTTCCAAGGACGCTCGCACCTCACTGATCCGTAGGGAGCGCTAAGACAAACGGATTAAAGATCGTTGGCTTTTTGGACATTTATTATGCCATCGGTCTCAACGTCAAATGTCATAAGCCTGTAGGACAGACTAACTTTTAAGCTAGCGGACGCGGGAGCATTACCCGCCAGCTCCACCATAAGGGACTTTCGGTCAATCCGAAGGTCTTTTTTGTTTGGCTGTAAGGTGTAAATTGGCGAGATTTGGGTGGTGCCAACTTTTTTCTGTGAATTAAACGAAATTCCGCCTGGTAATATCAATTGTTGGCACTGCACCCGTTCCTCGTGGTCTAACTTCCACCAGTCGTCCATTAGTGTATTGGTGTATTCCAGTCCAAACTTCACGAAGTCTAGCAAGTCTTCTTGAAGCTCATCTGACTGGCTAACTAGTGTCTCAGTATTGGCAATCTGCGTTTTTATTTTGTCAATTTCGTCTTTCAGGTCTTGCTTGTATTCGGGGTCTGCTTGCGCCATTTCAACTACCAGCTTTGACTTGGTTTGCTGTAGAACCTCAGAACGCTGTTCTAGCGCCTTGACCTGTTGGACCTTGTCTTTCCTTTTCTGACCCCATACTGTTGCTAAGGCTTCTATAAGTTCCTGTCGTTGCTTGCCTGTGTATTGAATTTCGTTTAGGCGCTCAGTTATTTTGCCGTGTACCTCGTGGCGGTGGTATGACTTGTGGCAACCTCGACACTCGTACTTCCAATAATAGGTGGTGTTTTTGCGGTGATAACCATTGCTTTTTTTGGAGCCAGTGAATTTGACTTCACCTCCACAGTCTTCGCAAACCAGAACCTTGTTCATTGGGAAGTCTGGGTTGTACTGCTTTTTTGCCCCTCGTGGCTTGAACTTACCTGTAAATATGCGTACCAACTCTTCATGGTCCTCAAGGCTTATCATTGGTTCGTGTTGCCCACACTCGTTGCGCTCTTGAACCTGCTTGTCCATAACTAAAATGCCAGCGTAGTAGGGGTCACAACCGAATTGTCGGAACTTGTCCATAGACCAGGGAGCATGAACCTTGGTGAAGTCACTCTTGTTCAGTCGTTTTAATGCTTCGGTTGGGGCGTAAAGCCCGCTAATTACTTCTCTAAGGGCGGTCTGAAACGGCTCAAATGTGACGGGGTGAGGAACCTTAACGCCAGGTATCTCACCCTTTATGTAGCCAGGTTTGGTTGGAAATGTGTGGCGACCTTCTCGTATAGCTTTTGCGTGGCCATGTACGGACTTGCGCTGACGCTCTTCATTGCTTCCTTCTGCTCGGTATGCACTCATAGCTCGCTGAAACTTAGCCATTGCGTCATCTCCATTGAACTGGTCGCTCTCTGAGGCATACCAAACTTTCACACCCAGCTGCTGGAATACAACTTCAAAATACGGTCCTTCATTGACGCTGCGCATATAGCGGTCATACTCATCAAAAATGGCATACTTTACGTCTTTGTGTTTTTTACAGTATTCAACCATTGCCAGCAGGTCTTTTCGCTTTACATTAGTGCCAGCTTTACTACTGACACTACCAGCCCACCTACCATCGTCGGGAATAACGGCACCTAGTTTAACAGCAGCAATTTCTACCGATTCCTCCTGTCGGCCAAGGCTGTTGTTCTTTAGCTGATCGGGAGTAGAAACTCTGCCGTTAACGATAGCTTTGATTTGGGTCATAATGCCACCTTACAAGCACGAAGGACAGCTTCCAGGGTACACCATGTGGTATGGCTACAGAAGCTGCCCTTAGTACCTATAAAATTATTTGCTTGGTTTACCACGATTTGTACCCGTTTCATTCATTGATCAGTCAGGCCTCATGTTCAAGGGCTTTTTGGTAGTTTCGTAACGTGAATATAAATAGTTTGCCAACTCTAGTAGTTCACGCTTGGTTAATTTTTTCTGCTTAACAACAGCCTCTTTAAGCCTGGGCTTAATGAGCTTCTTGTTTTCTGCCTCAATAATAAAAGAAAGGTTATCCTTCATCACTATTCCGGCAAGAACCTTTCGGTCAATGCCCGTTTAAGTTGATTTAGTCTAACCTTTGCTTAGGTGACGGATGAGTATCGTACAAATACTCATCCAACTCTACCTACATTATACCAAAAAATGGCCAATTAAGCTAGTGCTAATTTATATTAAATGGGTTTTGCAAGGGGCTGCAAAAGCCCTGATCGGCAAGCAGACCGAGGGATATGCAACCCAACCCCTTAAAACCGCACACACTGGCCCTGTGGGGCTGACATGCCAAGTATCTTTGCCAATACAAATACTAGGTTTAATTTTTTTACACTGTTTTGGCTTTAACAGAGAGCAAAATGTGTCAATTTTGTAGAAAAAACCCTAGCAGAGTCCAATAGTTTCTGCATACTGTTTTGCAATTAACAGGTTAGAAAAGCCTCTATTTTTATGCAGAAACCCCTAAAAAGACTTCTGAGTTTTGCCACACTGATTTGTAATTAACGGATGAGAAAAGGTCGTAAATATGTCGCATAACCCCATGCGGACTCAATAATT
>DATIHS010000015.1:0-9210 GCA_035480475.1 Patescibacteria group bacterium | reverse complement strand
CACCCTCTTCTGTCAAACAGATTGCCCACGATTATAACCCTGCCCGCCAAGCCTGCCAAGCCCTTTTTTGAAACTAGTGCCAAAAATACCATACAAGGTATATCTAATAACTCTGAGCAAAAAGCCACACATCGGTGGCGGGTTCACCGGTAAAGAAGTCTGTGCCCTGTTGCCCGCTCGCAACTTTACAACGGCTTGTGGCCTTAGTTGCAGCTTTGATTTTGGCTTCGGCTTCGGGGTTATCGTTCCAGAAGACTTTGACGAAGCCTTTGTGTTCTTTCAAGATGGCTTTGAAATCATCGTAATTTGCTGCTTCACGAGTATTTTCGTTACGCAAGGCTTGGGATTTTGCTAACAGGCTACGTTGGATGTCTTGGAGCAGTGCCTCAATATGCCCATTCAGCTCAGCCTGGGAGGCAACTTTTTCACCACCAGTGTCACGACGCTTTAGGGTTGCCTTTTGCTCTTCCACTTCTTTAGCCCCTAATTTGATAATGACCGGTACACCCTTGACTTCCCATTTATTAAGCTTGTAGCCAAACCGCTCGTCGTCTCGGGTATCAAAGAAAACACGACGGCCGGCATCGGCCAGTTGTATTTCCAGTTTCCTACCGTATTCTAAGATGTTCTCGTCTGGCTGGACGGGTACAATAACAATTTCAATCGGTGCTAATTGCGGTGGCAAAACCAAGCCGTTGGCGTCTCCATGAGCCATAATCAAGCCACCAATCGAACGCGTAGAGAGACCCCAACTGGTTTGCCAGACGTAAGCCTCGGTTCTATCAGGCGCCTGGAATTTTATGTCAAAGGTCTTCGCAAAATTTTGTCCTAAGTCGTGAGAAGTGCAGCTTTGTAGGGCTTTACCGCTTGGCATCATCATCTCAAAGGTCAATGTATCATCAGCGCCAGCAAACCGTTCGCTCGTTGATTTTTGGCCAATGTAGCCATCGAGCGCGAAGAAATCATGATAAATAGTGGCGTACATACCCATGGCGCCCTGTTGCATTTGTATGGCTTCCTCGTGGGTTTGGTGGGCAGTATGGCCTTCTTGCCACAGGAATTCACTGGTACGCAAGAACGGTAATGTGCGCTTTTCCCAGCGGACGACGTTACACCACTGGTTAATGGCTAGGGGCAAGTCACGCCAAGACTGGATCCAATTGCTGAAAGCTGCATACATAATGGTCTCACTTGTGGGCCGGACAGCCAGCGATTCTTCGAGCTTTTCACCCCCGCCATGGGTAACAACGGCAAGTTCGGGTGCAAAGCCTTCAACATGGCTTTTTTCCCGTTCCAAATAAGACATCGGAATAAAGAGCGGGAAGTAAGCATTGCCGACGCCCATTTGCTTGATCATAGGATCCATTGCCGCTTGGACGCGTTCCCAAATAGCATAACCATACGGCTTAATGATCATCGTGCCCTTCACCGGGCCATAATCCGCCAAATCTGCGAGTTGGATAACACGCGTGTACCACTCTGCCGGTTGGGTTGTTTTATCTGGGAGTAAGTCTTTGGCCATAAGGGTAGTTTACCTGATATTGCCCAACACGTTGAATAAAACCATAAAGGCCAGGCCATTTTTGATCATATGGACACCGATGGACGGCCAGAGGCTGCGCGTTTTTTCGCGTAAATAACAGAGTACGAGCGATAGTATAAAGGTATCGACAGCCGCAATCCAAAGTGGGCCGGCGCTGCCCCCTTCGCCGAGGTGCGCTGCAGCAAACAGTGCGCTCGCAATAACCGCAGCATTGGCAAAGTTTAGTTTGGTACGCAGGCCGCCAAAAAGGAAACCGCGGACGACAATCTCTTCGGTGAGTGGCGGCAAAATGACCAAACTAATAAAGACCGGCCAAAGCGAAGCACCGCCAGTTGTGCTCGTGTTGAAGCCGAGCTCCTGCTTTTGTTCGAGGTTCAAGCCTGGTGCCAGTTGTTTCACAATAGCCAGGCCGACAATATATAGCGCAAAATAAACCACAAAACCGGTCAGGGCGTAACCAAGATACTTAAGTTGAAATTTATTGAGACCCAGGGTTCGAAAAGTGATGTGACGCCGTTTGATAAAGGCATGGATCATCCACAGCGTGAGAGTTTCCGTTACCAAAATATAACCAAAAGTCGCCCAGACGTTATTGTTGATGAGGTTTTCAACCTGTCCAGCAGCCTGGTGACGCACCGCTGGCACCAGGGCAATACCAAGGCCGGCAATGATTTGGGCTGCAAAATAGACAAATACGGTTATAAGAATGCTGGCCGCAGGACTGTAGAGACGCGGCGTCGGGGCGGGCTGGGCTTCCATCTAATGGAATCTCCGGAAATCGACAATGGTGATAAGTACAAAGAGTAAGAGGAGGGCTGCAAAACTAGTACCGATGATGCGTTCTTCGATGTGAATTTTGAGTGGCCGCCTGATAACTTTGCGGTACCAAGTTATGAGGTACAAACGGCCTCCGTCGAGCGCCGGGATGGGCAAAATATTCATTATGGCCAGGGTCAGCGAAAGGATGGCAATAATAAAGAGCACAAAAATGAAGCCTTCCGCAGTGGCGGCCTTGAGGACATAAAAAATGCCAAGTGGGCCACTCAGTTGTTGGGTAGCAGCCTGCTCGCCCGCCTGGCTGGCTGGCTTGTTTCGAGTCAATGCCCCTATGGCCCAGGTGCCTGCCCCTTTTAGGGCAGAACCAATCCCTTTAAACGTTAGCCTGGTGACCTGAACACTGAGACCGACGGCCACAATTGGTGCGGACCAGGTGGAACGGCGTAATTGGACACCGGTGGCTCCTGAATAAGTGCTCACCCCCAAATAGGGTGAGGTGTTGTTCAGTTGAGCGCTGCCCTGCTTTGTCTGTCCGTTATGATCAAACGCGACGTCTACGGTTTGGCCAGCGTGCGATTGCGTTTGTGCACGCAACTCCTCCGAGTCGGTAATGGGCATGCCAGCCACACTGCGGATTCGATCATCTGGCTGGATTCCCAGCTTCTCGGCCGGGCTGCGGCCTTCCACCTGCCCCACGAGAACCACATCCTTATTGCTAACGTCTTTGATCACACGGGTATCACTTTTAACGGTGAATTGGTCTTCGCCAACGTTATCTTTGGTAATAACATTGGGCATGCCAGCGCCTGCGATAATCGTAAAGAGAATAAGTGCCGCCAGGAGGTTCATGAATACCCCGGCCATCAGAATTTTCGTCTTGACCCACAAAGTGGCTGCCCCAAAACTGCCGGGACGCGTGTCATTATCATGTTCACCTTTAAGTTTGACAAAACCGCCGAGCGGCAAAAGGTTCAGGCTCAGTTTCCAGCCATTTTTCATCTGTTTTTTCCAGATCCGCGGTGGAATGCCAATGCCAAACTCTTCAGCTACGACGCCATTGCGGCGCGCCACAATAAAATGCCCCATTTCATGGATCACCACCAAAGCAATAAACAAAACTAGCCCCACAAACAATAAGAATGAAGACATATGTTGGTATTATACCGTAAACTTATTGGCCAAAACGACGTTGTCGGCTGGCATAATCATCAAGCGCAGCGTCAAAGTCATTCGGTGTAAAAGCTGGCCACATCACTGGGGTAAAATAAAGTTCTGCATAGGCCGCACGCCAGAGCATAAAACCGCTGAGGCGTTGCTCACCAGAAGTTCGTATGACTAAGTCCAGGTCAGGTACCGCTGGCTCATATAGTGCCTGGCGCAACGATTCAACGCTCATTTCACCCTTCACCGCAGTGGCGGCGTCGGCAATTTCCTGTTGGCCACCGTAGTTGAAACAAAGCGCCAGGATGCCTTTTGCGTTGTCTTTGGTCTTCTCTTCCGTATGTTTAATGGCATCCAAGACCTTGCGGCGCAGCCCTTCCCGGCGTCCGAGGACGACAATCTTTATGCCCCGCTTGTGGTATTCGTCCAGGTAACTTTCGACTGCCTTCATTACCAATTGCATCAAGTAACCCACTTCTTCATCAGTCCGTTGCCAATTTTCTTGTGAAAAAATGTAGGCACTGAGGCAAGAGACGCCTTTTTCAAAGGCATGCAATGAAATCTGCTTAAACGTTTCCGCCCCGCGGCGATGGCCTTCCAGTGAGGGCAAACCTTGTTGCTTGGCCCAACGGCGGTTGCCGTCAAGGATGATACCCACATGGGTTGGTAAAGAGTTGTTTGGCATGTTTGTCACGGTGCTTAGACCGTCATTATTTCTTGTTCTTTGGCTTTGGCGCCTGCTTCAACGTCACCCTTTGCCGTATTCATGGCGTCATCAACTTGTTTTTCTAGTCGTTTGGCATCGTCTTCACCAATGTCTTTATCCTTTTTAGCCTCATCGAGCGTGCTAATCGCTTCATGACGGGCATTCCGTAAGCGGATCATAGTGTCTTCCACTTTACTGTTCACAACCTTTACATATTCCCGGCGACGTTCTTCATTAAGCGGAGGGATCGGCACACGCACGACACGTCCATCATCCATTGGGTTCATACCAAGATTTGGATTATTCCGAATAGCCGCTGCGATTGCTTGCAAATTATTCGGATCAAAGGGCGTGATTTGAAGCAGTTGTGCCTCAGGTGCGCTCACCGTAGCTACCTGGATAATCGGCATCGGTTGCCCGTATGCTTCCACGACTATTCCATCTAACATCCCGGGATGTGCCCGTCCCGTTCTGACTTTCTTGAGTTCGTCCTGAAAATGGCTGACTGCCTGCTGGAATTTTGCTTTTGCCTGATCAACTACCTGCTGTGGGCTCATACTTGCTATTTTACTCCACTTCGCCAAGGGCCAAACGGCTAAAGCGGCGGACAACAATATTTTCACCAAGCTTGGCAATGTTTTCTTTCACATAGTCACCGACGGTTTGGTCGGGGTTCTTCACAAAGGGTTGGTCCAGCAAGCAGCGTTCTGCAAAGTGCTTTTTGAGCATGCCGTCTACGATGTTGTCGATCATATTTTCAGGCTTGCCTTCTGCTTTAGCTTTATCGGCAAATTCGCCTTTTTTGGCATCACGAAGGTTGGCGGGGACTTCTTCCATAGAAACGAATTCAGGGTTGGACGCTGCAATATGCATTGCGATGTCTTTAACAAGGTCGGTAAAAAGCTCATTACGGGCTACAAAGTCAGTTTCGCAATTTACCTCTACCAGTACACCAATACGGCCATCGTGGTTATAGGTGCCAACCACGCCAGCACGGGCTTCGCGCTCACCACGCTTTTCGGCTTTGGTCAGACCCTTTTTGCGCATGGCGGCCAGGGCTTTGTCAAAGTCTCCCTTGGCGTCAACCAACGCCGCTTTGGCGTCAGTAATACCTACGCCAGTTAATTCGCGCAACCGCTTAATTTCTTCAACACTAATATCTGCCATGATCTCTCCTTTAGCTGAGTCGTTTTATTGTTCGTCTTTGTCGGGAGCTTCTGCCGTCCCGGCTTTTTCGGCTTTCTTGGCATATTTGGCCTTACCGGCTTCAATAGCTTGCTGCAAGTAGTCAGCAATCAGTTGGATAGTCTTAATTGCATCGTCATTGGCGGGAATTGGATAGTCAATAAGGGTTGGGTCGGCATTGGTGTCGACGATGGCGATAACAGGCACGCCCAATTTGCGGGCTTCGCGTACTGCGTTCATGTCGTTCAAAACATCAGTTACGAAAACTGCACCAGGTTTGGGCGACAGGTTCTTGATACCACCATAAAGGTGGTTCATCTCATCAATTTCTTCCTGGTAGCGTTGCACTTCCAGCTTGTTGTATTTGGCGGCCAGGGCGCCGCTTTCCATTTTGCCTTCCAGATCTTTCAAGTATTTCACGCGTCCACCAATGGTATTGCGATTCGTCATCATACCGCCCAGCCAGCGCTCGATCACGAAAGGCATGTCGGTCTTGGCGGCCATTTCTTTGATAATGTCATAGGCCTGGCGCTTGGTCCCAACCAAAAGGATTTGTTTACCTTCGGAAGTGATTTCTTCAACAAATCGCAGCGTGTCTTGCAACTGCTCAACTGTCTTTGTTAAGTCAATAATATGTGTGCCGCCTCGCTTGCTGTGGATGTATGGCGCCATTTTGGGGTGCCAGCGGCTCGTTTTGTGGCCAAAATGCGCTCCGGCCTCGAGTAATTTCTTAATGTCTACCTCAACAGTAGCCATAGGTTATCCTTCCTGAATCCTTGATCTTCGTTCGAGAGCCCTGACTGCCCTGCACGGGTTGAGCCAAAGAGGATTCCTCCCCGAACTGCTTAATTGTTACCGTGCTAGTTTATCAGAGAGATAACAGATTGACAAGAGCTTGTATTTCGGCTAGACTACACCGGTTATGAAGAAAGACTTACACCCAGATAACTACCGTCCTGTGGTCTTCCAAGATCTCAACAACAATGAGACTTTTTTGACACGTTCGACGGTTGCCACTGAAGAAACAATTACATTAGATGGTAAGGAATACCCCTTGGTCAAAGTGCACATTTCCAGTGCATCACACCCCTATTTTACGGGTCAGGAAAAGATGATCGATATTGAAGGCCGTGTAGACAAGTTCAAGGCACGTCAGGAAGCCGCTAAAAACCGCGCTGAAGCTATGCGCAAGGCTGCCCAAAAGAAGACACAGACGCCAAAGAAAAAAGCCGAGAACGCCGAGAACGAAGCCCAAAAACTGGGCCGTTAGCTCTACGATTATTCCCATCTCCGGTTGCAAACTTGCGGCCGGAGATTTTTATTTGCATACTTAAACAGTTATATGGACGCCAAAGAACAAGCTTACCGTGATGAATTAGACGAGCAGCAGGCCAAATTACAGGACCCAGCTATTTTCAGCGCGCCCGAATATCCAAAGATTGCCAAGCGAATTAGCGAGTTGGAGGAGCTGTTGGCTTTATTCGACGAACGCCAGCATTTGAAGCGCACCTATAACGAAGCTCAGGAGCTCTCGATGGGCAGTGATGAACTGGCCGAACTGGCACAGGAAGAACTGGATGAAACTGATGTTAAACTTCAAGCTATTGAAGGCCGTTTAACAGAGGCATTGACGCCAAAAGACCCTAATGATGAGAAAGATGTGATTATTGAAATCCGCGCGGCAGCTGGTGGGGACGAAGCCAGCTTATTTGCTGGCGAATTGTATCGTATGTATATCCGTTGGTGCGAAAACCATAGCTACAAAACAGAGCTTTTGAGTGAGAGCCCTTCTGAAGCCGGCGGCTTTAAAGAAGTCATTTTTGCCGTCCACGGTTTAGACACCTATAAGAACTTGAAGTTTGAGGCTGGGGTGCACCGCGTTCAGCGTGTGCCGGTAACCGAAAGCCAGGGCCGAGTCCACACCAGCACCGTTACCGTGGCGGTAATGCCCGAAGCTGAGGAAACAGATGTCGAGATCAAGGACTCTGATTTGCGTATTGATGTTTTCCGCTCCGGCGGCCACGGCGGCCAGTCTGTTAATACCACCGACTCTGCGGTTCGTATAACGCACTTGCCCACCGGCTTAGTCGTCGCTAACCAAGATGAAAAGTCGCAGATTAAGAACAAGGCCAAAGCCATGAGCGTGTTGCGTTCCCGTCTGCTCCAAATGAAGATCGATGAGGAACAGAATGAGCTGTCTGAGGCACGCCGTAAATTGATTGGTAGTGGCGACCGGTCCGAGAAGATCCGGACCTACAATTTCCCACAGGACCGCATTACGGACCATCGCGTTGGGTACTCGCGCAGCAACATTCCGGGAGCTATGAATGGTGACATCGACGACATTATTGAGCAGCTCCGCGCCTATGAGCATGAACTTTTAAGCCAGGTGTAATTAATGAGAGTGCTAGTTACTGGAAGGGCTGGATCAGGAAAAACGGCTATTACGCGGGAACTTATTCGACGAAAGTACTGTGCTTTTGATACCGATGATATTGATGGGTTATCTGCTTGGCAAGAGATCAAATCTGGAGCAAAGGTTAGATTTGCAAATAATTCCTACGTTGATTTGCAAAAGTACCGTTGGGTTTGGGATAAAAAGATTCTAGCTGACTTTTTGCTCAAACATAACGACGTTTTTATTCTCGGTGGCGCTGATAATGACCTTTCTTTTGATCGCTTGTTCGATAAAGCCTTCGTCTTAGATATTAAGCCTAGTGTGCAATCAAACAGAATAAAAACCCGAGCCGACAATGAGTATGGCCAAGATCCTCGAATGACCCCACTCATCCTCGAACGTCAAAAAAAACACCTAAGTGCTGCACTCAAGCAGAATCATATTAGGATTGATGTTAATAAACCGATTGAGCGTGTCGTAGATGAATTGTTGAGTTACTTATGATCGTGGAAAGCTGGTTACGAGAAAAGGAAGGCGTGCTCTCAGCCGCTGGTATTGCGACGGCGCGGTTGGATTGTCTGGTGTTACTGGAAGATGTGTTGCGTACAGATCGTACTCAACTGCTGGCCCATGATGACCAGGAGCTTGGTTCTGAACAAATTGCCAAACTTGATTCTTTGATTAAACGACGCGCCAATCATGAGCCGCTGGCTTATATAAGGGGTAAAACCGAGTTTTATGGCCGTGTGTTCGCAATCACACCTGCCACGTTGGAGCCCAGGCCTGAGACAGAAACTATGGTTGAAATGCTCAAAGCAAAGGTCATAAAGCGGCTTTCGTTTTCGTCAGTGGTCGACGTCGGGACCGGTTCGGGCGCCATTGCAGTAACTGTCAAGCTTGAGCATCCCGAGCTTACCGTTAGTGCCACTGAAATCAACCCTGAAGCACTGAAAGTTGCCAAAGCCAATGCCAAAAAGCTAGAAGCTGACATTGCATTTTACCAAGGCAATCTATTGGAACCAGTGCCCCACCTAGACGAATATATTATTTTGGCTAATCTTCCCTACGTGCCGGACAGCCACACCATCAACCAGGCGGCCATGCAGGAGCCAAAGGTAGCCATTTTTGGCGGTTCCGATGGCTTAGAGTTGTATCGGGAATTGTTTGGACAAATCAGTGAATTAAAATCGGGGCCAGTTGTGATCTTGACAGAGTCACTACCCTTCCAGCACCACGGCCTGGCTACCATTGCCAGGCATTACGGCTATATTCAAGAGGCTTCGGAAGATTTTATTCAGTTGTTTGTTAGAGGTTAGCTACTCGGTGCAGCTTCCAGAGTTGCCTTGACGGTCATTTCCTTACCATCGCGAACGACGGTTAAATGGCTTTGTCGCCCCAGTCAGAGAACACCATTACCACAATAATAACCGCCAGCATAAT
>DATIHS010000014.1:0-23412 GCA_035480475.1 Patescibacteria group bacterium | reverse complement strand
GGCTCATCAAAGGCTTATGAAGGACATCATTCAAAATGTATCTCTAACCAAGCATTCCAAAATGGGACGTCAATCAGCAGCGTCCAAACGGGGCAGACGTTCCAGGCAACGGTCAAAATGTACAACGACGGCACTTCAATATGGTCACCGAACTTTGGGATGTATTTTGGCCCATATAACAATAACGGAACAGCATACACTGATTGGCATGTTACCGGCGGCGGTTTTTCAAATGGTATCCCACCTCAGACTGAGCACACTTTTAATTTAACCCTCACAGCTCCTTCGACCGCGGGCACCTATCAGTTTAATTGGGGAATTTTCATCGTGTATCAAGGGGTCTTACAAATACCTTGCAGTGGAATTCTGAATGTCACGGCGCCACCAACTACCCCTCCGTCAAATCCTCCACCTTCAAATCCACCCAGCTCAGGCGGTGGTTCCAGCGGAGGAAGTAAGCCATCCTCATCAGGTGGTACCAAAACTCCCACACCTAGTGCCCAGCCGGCCGCGACACCAAGTTTGCAAGGCTCCGATAACAGTTCAACGCCCAATCCTTCCACTGACACCTCGTTCAATGCAACAGTGGGCGACCAAACAGGGTCGGACAACCAGGCTGGAACAACGCAAACTACGACCAAGCACACGTCAGTCGGCAAGGTTATCCTCATCATCTTCCTGACGCTCATAGGCCTGGCTGGTGCCGGCGTAGTTGGCCTAGTTATGTACAAACGTCTGCAAGCCCGCCGTCAGCAGAAATCACGTTACGATGACTACTGGCACAAAATGAATGGCATCTAATACCTGCCACCTATGGCCACTCTCCGTCTAGTGTCTTGACCAACAGAGGTGAATACGCTATACTCAGCCGAGCTGTTAACTCAGCTTCAGGTTACGGCCATCTTTAGAGCGCGTAGCCCGTAAGACCAAGGGAAGGAGTTCATATTATATGAACCAATACGAAATTGCCGTATTGTACCATCCGGATTTGGAAGTTGATCTGTCCAAAGCCGAAGAGAAGGTGACGAAGCTCTTCACCAGCAATGGCGGCAAAGTTGTCAACACCGACAACTGGGGTAAACGCAAGCTCGCCTACACTATAAAAAAGCAAGAACACGCCATTTACGTGTTCTATACAGTTGAACTGCCCGGCGACGCTGTCAAAAAGGTCGAAAGCAGCCTCAACATTACCGATGAAGTCATTCGTTACCTCATCAGCAAGCCCGACCTCAAAGCCATGGCTAAAGCCGAGGCTGCCCGCGAAGAAAAGGCCAAAAAACAGGCTGAGCGGGGTGACCGGGCTGATGATGACGAAGAAGAAACTGACGAGAAATAAACAGTTTTAAGGGACAGTAACAAGTAGTAAAAATTACTCAGCTTTTTCTCAGATAAGTCTTGACGACCACTGATAATGAGCGTAACGTAGTAGTACATTACTAGTTAAAAGGAAGCCTATTCCAATAAGGAGGAATGCCACATGGCACGTAGTTTTAACCAAGTCATATTAATGGGCAACCTGACGCGCGATCCGGAGCTTCGGCAAACGCCGAACGGACAGAACGTCTGTAGCTTTAGCCTGGCTTTGAACCGCAGTTACAAAGGCGCCGATGGAAACTGGCAAGAAGCCACCGACTACATCGACATAGTTGCTTGGGGGCCGCTCGGTGAACGGGTAGCACAATACCTCAGCAAAGGCCGGCCTTGCTTAGTCAATGGCCGCATACAGTCACGTAGTTGGGAGCAAGACGGTCAGAAGCGTAACAAGGTTGAAGTTGTTGCGCAAGACGTTACATTTCTCGGTAGCCCGGGAGAGCGTGGTGACCAAAGCGGTGGTGAGTATGACCAAGCAGCCGAACCAGCCGCCAAACCTGCCCCAAGCAAAAAAGCGAAAGCTGATGATGTCGTCATCGAAGACATCGGTGACGAACCCATAAATCTCGACGACATACCGTTTTAAGATAGGAGAATTAGATGGCAAAGATTTTTAAACACCGGACTGACGTAGCGTATTTTGACTATAAGGATTTCAAAACCCTACAGCGCTATATCAACCAGTTTGGGCAAATTGAAACCCGCAAAAAAACCGGCTTGAAAGAGCACGAACAGCGTCGTTTGTCCGTTGCAATCAAGCGCGCCCGCCATATTGCGCTATTGCCGTTTGTTGCCAGCAACTAGCCCGAGGTTACGTGCACAATACGTCACCCTTGGCTCTGGCAAAAGATTTGGAAACCCGTATCCGCGGTAGTTTACGTGATATTGATGTGAGTGAAGTACCGAAAGAGCAGCATGAACATATCACAAAGTTGCGCCAATTGGTCACTGATAGCAAACTCGATGCGCGGGATTACGAATATGCTGAAACCAGGGAAGAACAGGTACGTCACGCCAAGGCCGTCAAACCGCGCTTGGAAGAAATAAGACAGCATATGTTGCGCTTAAGTGAGTACAATATGTTTACAGCTATTGAAATCGCCGAGCTCGGCGCGCTTATTGAACAAATGATTGATAAATTACGCTAGGAGGCAGCATGGCATTTGGACCAACTGATCTGAAAAAAGGGCAGCTCTTCCAGTTAGATGGCACGCCCTATAAAGTAGTCGACTATGCCCAAAAAGTCATGGGCCGGGGCGGCTCAATCGTCAACGTCAAAATCAAAAGCCTCATTGATGGCAAAGTATTGGACAAAACCTTTAAAGGTAACGATAGCGTTGAACCAGCTGATGTCAGCCATAAGAACGTGCAATATTTGTATAGCGACGACAACAGTTATTTTTTCATGGACGACGAGACATATGAGCAGTTCGAATTACCTACGTCAGCCATTGGGGAGCTCGGTGGTTATATGAAAGAAGGTGACCAAGTCCAGGCCCAGCTGTTTGACGGGCGCGTGATTAATATTGAATTGCCTAAAAATGTGCCCCTTAAAGTTACGTATACTGAAAGTGTCGTCAAGGGTGATACGACCAGCTCGGTCATGAAAAATGCCCAACTCGAAACAGGTATCAGCGTGCGCGTGCCGTCATTCGTTAAAACCGGCGATGTTATCTCGGTTGATACCACTACGGCCACCTATCGCGAGCGCGTGAAAGGGTGATTGCCATGCCGCATGACGAATACATCTTGGCCTACGTCATCGGCAGTTTACCTGAAGAGAAGAACTTTATAGCCTGGCCCCTCCATATTACCCTGATGCCTTGGTTTATTTTGGATAACCAAAAAAGTGAGACCGAAGCAGCCATACTATTAGCCGAACTGTTTGCAAAATATGAACCAATGCAACTGAAAACTAGTAGTCAAGCACTCTTTGGTCCCCGCAATACGGTGCCTGTACAAGAAATCAACACCTCACCCGAGTTGCAAAGGCTCCATAATGACGTCCTAAAACTGCTCCAGGACAAACAGTGGGATATTGCGGCCAAACACTACACCGGTGCAACCTTCAGGCCTCACATTACGTTGAAAAAAGGCAAACAAGTGCCTCACACCTTAACCCTGGATAAAATCCATCTTGTCAAAGCACCAATTGCCGATCCACGCACTCGTGTGAAAAAAGTTATGC
Organism: Patescibacteria group bacterium; assembly: GCA_035480475.1. Lineage (GTDB taxonomy): Bacteria > Patescibacteriota > Saccharimonadia > Saccharimonadales > DATIHS01 > DATIHS01. The sequence continues at coordinate 19,853 of DATIHS010000014.1, read as the reverse complement.
GGGTATTACCGCTTGGAGGCTTCCATGCCAAAGCAACGGCTTGACCAGGCGATGGTGGAACGTGGGCTCGTGCCCACGCGCAGCCAAGCCGAAAGCTACATCAAATTGGGCGACGTCCAAGTCAATACACAAACGGTTACGAAGCCAGGTTTTATGGTCCAGTCGCATGACGACATCAAGTTAAGTGTAACCGAACAATACGTGAGCCGGGCAGGGCTCAAATTGGCTTCGGTGGCCCAAGCCTTTCAATTGTCATTCCAGGACAAAATTGTGCTCGACGTTGGTTCATCGACTGGCGGTTTTACGGATTATGCCTTGCAGCATGGTGCGCACAAGGTCATTGCCGTGGATGTTGGGACAAACCAGTTGCACCCTAAGTTGCGGGAGGACACGCGCGTTCATCTGCATGAGAAAACAGATATCCGTGCGTTTCAGACCAAAGAGCACATCGATATTGCAGTTATTGATGTGTCGTTTATTAGTTTGCGCGAGATTTTACCAGCGGTAAAACGTTTGAGCGGACCGGGTACGCAGGTCATTGCCATGGTGAAGCCGCAGTTTGAAACCGGGCAAGGCAACCTCAAGCACAAAGGCGTCGTTAAAAATGACCATATGCGGCGGGAAATTCTCAAAGGTTTTGAAAATTATGTGCAGGCAACTTTCAAAATTGTGGCCAAGGCCGACTCACAAGTGGCCGGGGCCAAAGGCAACCTCGAACGTTTTTACGTACTGAAGCCTTTATAAATAGCTGCGCAGCTTGGCAACATCCCTCAAGATCACATATTGCGGATTAGTCTTGATGAGGCCCTTCTTTTCTAGGGCGGACAATTCACGGCTGGTTGTTTCGCGCGAGGCATTAATGGAGCTTGCCACGTCTTGTTGACGCAACGGCACATCAACTAACACGCCTTCTTCAGTTTCAACGCCAAATCGATGGGACATGGTGAGCATAAAAGAGATGAGGCGTTCGCGCACCGTACGATACTCGAGGTTAATAATGCGCTCCGAGTGGATACGGTACATTTCGATGGTCATCTCTAAGACCAACGACATGGCGCTGGCATTAGAATCAAGATAGGTGGTGTATTCCTCGCGGCCCAGGCGCCAAACGGTTGTGGGGCCGAGTGCCTGATAAATAATGTGCCGCTCCAGGCCGGTCACTGCCCAAATAAGTGGAAAGATCTCAGCCTCCTTACGGATGATCAGCAGATTCTCCTCACCGTACTTGGTGATGTCGTACGCTTTAACTAACCCCGTCTCTATATAAAAAACGCCCGAAGGAGCTTCCCCCGGGCGAATAATAAACTCACCTTTCCTGTATTGTAGCCGTGTTCCGTGTCTGAACGTGGCTACCAGTTGCTCGTGAGCATCTGCGTGCGCCAACATAGATCTATTATGACACAAACACTAAAAATGTGTAGCGAATGTGATAAAAAACGGCTTTGCAGTGTGATAAAAATCTCATACCAGCGGTGATGTGGGGTACCGCATAACGACGAAAAAAGGCGCATGATTAAGTTACTTAAGAAGGGAGAAGCCACTATGGTGCACACAGATGAGGTAAATCAACAGTTGCGCCGCATTGGCGCGAACTTCCGCTTCTGGAACCGTCCAGAAGTTAGAGAACTACCAAAAATTTTGTTTGAGAGCGAGCAACTACATAACGTTGTTGGCGGTCGCTATGAAGGTGGCTTTGCCATGCTCTGTGCTACTGACCGCCGGGTCCTACTGATCGATAAAAAACCGCTCTACCTGACGCTCGAAGACATGCGCTATGACATGATTTCAGATGTACAGTTTAGCCACCGCTTGCTCGATGCAACTATCCGACTGGGCGCAGTGACCAAAATGCTGACCTTTACTGGCTACAACCCGACCAAGCTGCGGGACTTGACCAACTTTGTCCAGCAACAGGTTATGCACTCAAGGCAACATCAAAGTTGGTCACCTGATGCACCCGCTTTGCAAGCGGCCGGTTTGGATTCGACAGACGAGCAACTACCAGGCGACCCGATCCCGGTCCAGGCGCTATTGAGCGAGAACCAGCCCCAAGCGCTGGTTAACCCATACAAAATGCCGGTCATGATCCGGCGCCGTGTTTCACGCTTCTACTAAGCCAATCGATCGATTTTTTCTTCCGATTACCCGTGTTTCCTATGCTAAAATTACGGCTAGATGTACTACAAAAGCCGGGCGGAGGCAGGCCGCCAGCTCGCTGCCAAGTTAACACAATACAACAACCAACAATGTGCCGTGATTGCACTGAACGCAGGTGGTGTGTTGGTTGGTGCCCAGATTGCCATGCGCTTGCACGCTAACCTGTTAATTTTGGCCAATGAAAGTATTATCTTACCTGGCGAAACTGAACCGTTGGCCACCCTTACGGCTTCATCCATGTCCTATAACTCATCACTTTATAAAGGTGAAGTTGAGGAAATGGTAGGCGAATACCATGGGTTGATCGAAGAACAACGCCTACAAAAATTCCATCATCTCAATACTTTAATGACAGCGGGGGGCAATATTGATCCGAAATACCTCAAACGTCACGTTGTTATATTGGTAAGTGATGCCCTGCAAACGGGGGCTTCACTCGATATAGTAACGGATTTTCTAAAACCAATTAAACTCAAGAAGCTTGTTATTGTCACGCCTTTAGCCAGCATCAAGGCAGTCGACAAAATGCACCTGATTGGCGATGAAATTTATTGTTTAAGTGTCGGTGAAAACTTGATGGAAGCGAACCACTATTACGATGACAATACCATTCCCAGCTACGAAAACGCCCTCAAAATTATCCGTAATATAAGTATGAGCTGGGAGCTGGCACACTAAGTTGACAAGCCTGCAACCCAGGTCTACAATGCGGTTAGTCGAACCTTAAACAAAGCTTTAAAAAGTAAAAAAGAGGCGGAGCCAAAAAGGCTTACTTGCACGCGTGGTGAGCAAGGTGTCCGTTTCCAAAAGCAAAAAGCAAAATGTACACATCCTATGCGGGCAACAAGCCACGCCATTATTATCTATATGCGCAAAAAACCAAACGACGTGTTTGGCCATTGTTTGCGATGTTATTGTTGACGTGCGCCCTTACGGTGCCTGCCTTTAAAATTGGCGAACAACTGAGCAAGACACGTCAGAGTGCAGCTATTAATACAACCGCAGTCCCAGTGCCAGCTGCTACACGACCGAACCAAATTGAACCGCAACAAGATACTACCCAAGGCCTTACGACGTCTGATTATCTGACACTTCAGCAACAGATTAAAGACTGGTCTGCCCATCAGAAGAAGGGGCAGTGGAGCATTGTGGTGCAAGACCTGAACAACAATGCCAATCGTGCAGTGGTCAATCCGGACGTTACTTATAACTCGGCGAGTTTATACAAGCTGTTCCTGACCATTCCTTTGGCGCAAAAAGTACCATTTGATAAGTGGGCTACAACAAAGACACTTGCAAATAGTAGCAAAACCTACGGTGAATGCGTCACGGCCATGATCAGCATCTCGGACAACCCCTGCGGCGAAGCGGTTGGTGACAGTATGGGATGGGCGCAAACCGACAAAGTGATTCATAGCAAGGGCTTCAACGAAACCTCTGTAGTCAACGTAAATACAACTAGCAGCGCTCACGATGTTGCATCTTATATGGAGCAACTTGCTCATGGCACACTTTTTGACCAGCCAACCACAGCGTTTATTAAAAATGCGCTGGCCAACCAAAAATTCAGGACGGGAATCCCTGCCGGTTGCCAAGACTGCACGGTACTCAATAAAACGGGCAATTTAGACAGTGTGTGGCATGATGCGGCGATTGTGACACATGGTCAATCGCAGTACGTTTTGGTAGTCATGTCCAACCGCGGCACTCCAGCCCAAATTGCTAGCCTCAGTAAACTGGTCGCTGGAATACTAAAGTAGCTATTTCGACACATTAAAGCGGAACTCGACCACGTCATCTGGTTGCATCACGTAATCTTTGCCTTCGGTCCGGACCTGGCCGGCAGCTTTGGCTGCGGCTTCTGAGCCAGCCTGGACGAGATCGTCGTAATTGACCACTTGGGCGGCAATAAAGCCGCGCTCAAAATCACCGTGGATGACGCCCGCTGCTTGCGGGGCAGTGGCATCTTTGGGAATTGTCCAGGCCCGGACTTCCTTTGCACCTGCAGTCAAGTAACTTTGCAAACCAAGTGTGTCGTAGGCGGCATGAATGAGTTGCACCAGACCCGATTCTTGTTGGCCATAACTTTCCAAGAGTTCTTGGCGGTCAACTTCATCCAAGCCACGCAGTTCACTCTCCAACTTAGCGCATACGAACAAGACTCGAGCTGGCGCCACGAGCTGTGCCAACGCTTGTTTCTTAGCTTCGTCACCCAAGGTAGTGTCATCAACATTAAAGAGGTAAATGACTGGTTTGGCAGTCAGTAATTGCAGATCTTTGATAACCTCAACGTCTATATTTTTGGCCGCAGACAGAGGAGTTCCAGCATCCAGGAGCTTATGGACCTGCTGCAGTGCTTCGGCTTGCGGTCGCAACTTGGGATCAGCCTTGGCTAATTTTTCAACCGCTGGCAGACGTTTTTCAACCGTTTGCAAATCAGCCAAAACCAGTTCGGTGTTAATGACGTCAATGTCTTTCTGTGGGTCGTGTTGTTCGTCAACGTGTTGAACGTTGAAATCATCAAACGCACGCACAACCTGGACAATGGCGTTACACGAACGGATGTGGGCCAGGAATTGATTGCCCAAGCCCTCGCCTTGACTTGCACCAGCTACTAAACCTGCAATGTCTACAAACGTCACCGTGGCTGGCTTTATAGGGGCATTGCCATAAAGCTCAGACAGCTTTTGCAACCGTTCATCCGGCACCGGCACAATCCCAGTATTCGGCTCAATCGTCGCAAACGGATAATTAGCCGCCAGAATATTATTGTCGGTTAAGGCGTTAAAAAGGGTCGACTTGCCCACATTCGGCAGGCCAACGATAGCGATAGATAATGCCATGCAAGGTATTGTAACAGATATGGACTATTGACAAAACACATAAAATTTGCTATTGTTATATAAGTACGTAATAAAACAAAAATGGCCGAATTCGCACCCCTACAACCACAAGAAGCACCTATCATGCCCCCACTTGCTCCGGAAGGAAACGATGAGGCCGCGCATATGGCCTGGATAGAAGCTGGAGAACGCTACGAACGGGAATCCTTAGACAAGCTTGTATCTGCCCATCCTGAACTCGCGGAAGGTGGCTTAACTCAAGATTTAGAGGACAAAATATTTGCGGCAGGCTACAGCGAGTTTGCTGTTGGGTTTAACCAGTCAAACGCAGTTTCGACACCCCAGGAAGCAGCCGAACTGCTAGATGAACAAGGTGGCATAGAGCTTGGCATGTACAATCTTGACCAACGCTTTTTGATCCATGACAAGCAAAACCCTTCGCATATGTATCCAATGGGTTATTACGGAGCACGCATGGGCAGATTCGTATACGCCTTTCCAATTCGTGGTGAAACGGCTGAAACACCAGCGGGAGAGGCTTCCCGGACGGGCGATGGCAACACAGAACATGTACCCGAAGATTTATACATTCAATCTCCAGATGGAGAGACGGTTGTCAACGCAAAATATTGCGCAGGTTTTATAGACGACCAGCAAGTTTTTTATCCAAACGTGGCATTTATGGCCGAGACTGAGCCAGCTGAAGGCAGTCAGCCAGAAGTACAAATGGATGAGAAATTAGCTGCTGCCGAAGACCTTGGAGGTGTTGCTTTAGCGAACGAAGTTTCCGTACCAAACATCGCAGATGTAGAAGCGAACCGTACCACGGAAAATATAGAGGTTGTTCGTGATTATTTGGAACGTGAAGGCCTCGACATTGGTGTCCAAACCGAAAAGTTTGAAGCAGACGTTAAAACCTTCGTGAATCAAATTTGGGAAAAGGCAATCGCAGAAGGCAGGACAAAATTAACAGACAATGAAATGGCATCGATTAGACTTGCTAGCGAGGCTGTTCAAAAACAACGCAATTTCGTGGATGCTTATAAGGATAATGAGTCACAGAGGACTGAGGTTGAGAGTCGTGCTACCGCTGAGCAAAACGCCCAACAGGTTGTCGACAAGCTCTTTCAAGCTAGCTCTAAGCGCCCACTAACTCAGCAAGAACGCTATGTCTATAGGAAGGCAAAACGGTTTCTTGCGAAAAACAACACACGTTAGTGTCAGTAAACACCCAACAAGTTTAGACAAAACTTGTGCTGAATTGCTACAATCAGCATAAGCGTTATGAAGAAGTGGAACAAAATACCTGAGGCGACAAAGGGGTTTTATCAGAAATTTAAAGCCAACAAAATGCTGTTTAGCGGCATAGTAGCTGTTTTAATCCTTGTCTTTATTTCCGGTCTACTAGTTTATAAACATACTCAAAATAAGATGCAACCTAAACCTAAGGGAATATCTGATAAAGACCTGGACTGGTCCCCAATTTTTCAATACAAGCCATGAAAAGATTTAAGAAACCCGTAATACTCACTTTACTAACTGCAGTTCTCTCCCTGCTGATTATTGGTGCAATAAGTTTGCCTGCACATGCAGATACCTTTGACAACCAATGCCAAAATGATGCCAACGGGAACAGTGGTCTCATTGGCTTCGGTAGATTTACGACTGGTGTGACTATTCCGGCAGGGGGGACAGGTAGTGTTAATTATCGTACGTACGTTTGTAATGGCTCCGATCACACAATTGATAAAGACATAACGATGACGGATAACTTTAGTTGCGTTGTCGATATAAACAATAACTGTGTAGCTAATAATGCATTAGATTTTAGCCAGACGACTTGGGGCCTGGATGGGCAAAACTTTTGGGAACAGGACATGGGTGGATTTGCTCCACATACCTGGCGAAGCAAAGATGCAACCATTGTTGTAAATGGTGCTGCGTTTCAAGGGACTGGGTCTTATAGAGTAAAAGTACATGGTAAGGGACGCATTTGGGACGCTACAAACGGATGTACATATCCAAATGGATGTTATGGCGATACAAACACGGTTGACATTTACCTCCAGCTTTTTGTACAGCGGCCAGATGTAGTCTGTTCAACTCTTGGTCTACAACCGCAAGACCCAGCACCAGGAGCCAATGTCGCTGTAACCATGAATCTTAAGGTCAATACGGGGCAAATTGATAACTCAGCTTTTCCGCTTGATATAACAATAAATCCGCCGGTAGGGCCAAACCAAAGTTATACCAATGTTGCTTACCAGCCGTCACCAGCCACGGGCTCGGTTGGTATCAGCTACTCTATTCCGACTATTGTGAATGCTCCGTCTGGTAACTATACGGTAACAGGTACGCTTAGAGGTCCCAGTTGGTTTACGCCCGTGGTGTGTCAAAATACGTTCCTGGTCGCAACCAGACCTTACTTTAGAGTCTACGACGGTGATACGAGCGTTGGTTGGGATACGTGCGGTGTTGGTGCTGACTGGAATTTAGCGAGTGGATCAAATCTTTACGCTTATAACACCGGTGATGGCACGGGCAGTGGGACTCAACTGGCTGCATTTGTACTTGGAGAAATAAACGGTCACTCAACTGGAACAGGCCGTACCAGTAATCCAAAGCCACCAGGCATAGGAGGCCTTAGTTTTTCCAATACCAACGGTAATGCCTTTTTTGGTGGAGCATTTCAGACCCTGCCGTGTCCTACCGACTATTTCAAGCAAAAAGGCAGTACTAGTCCAACGTCAAGTCCCTTTAATCCTGCCACCATTGGTGCAGGCAAGTACCTTTACAATGCAGGCGGTAGCTTAGATATCGATGCTGGGCTTGGATCAATAAGTGACGGCATCACCGGCAAGCATATCGAGCTTTATGTTGACGGAGATGTTCGTATTAATAGCAACATTACCTATACTCCATGGGCAAGTTTGGCTGGCATCTCGAGCTTTAAACTTGTTGCAAGAGGCAATATTTACATTGATCCGACTGTTACGCAGCTCGATGGCACGTATATCGCGCAGCCTGATACTAGTCATAACAGAGGCAGAATTTATACCTGCAGTAAAACTGGTCAAAATGCACCCCCAATTGATACCCAGCTTGCTAACCAAAGTTCTGTAAATGGCCAGAGCTCATGTCAGCGCCAACTCGTTGTGAACGGCAGTTTTGTTGCACAGAGCATAGGTCTTTACAGAAGCAACGGCGATTTTCAAAATAATAGTAGCAATGGCGAACTAAGGTCGAGCACTAATATAGGTGAAGTTTTTATCTTTGGTCCTGAAAACTGGCTCTCAACCGGAACCAGCTCAACTACCGTCAATGACTACGATTCTATTACCAGTTTACCCCCAGTTCTGTAGAAAGGGGTTGCTAAGAGACTAAATGCTTATGTATAATCGTGTTAACTGTGAGCTCCCTTCGTACCCCGGTGGGCATTAGGGTCTCGAGGAAATATATGGCTATAGCTCTAATAAATAACAAGAATGCGTTCTAAAAGATGGGTATGTTGATAAGCGGCGTTTCTGACTTCTTTGGACTGGACATTGGTACAACTGCTATGCGGATTGTTCAACTTTCAGGCAGTGGGCCAGCCAAAACGCTTGTCAAGTACGGGTTTATTCCGATTGATAGTAAACTTTCACAAAGTGAGGCTAAATCAGATCAGCAAAAGTTACTAACTATCTTGCAAGACTTGCTGGCACAAGCGCAGATTAATACGCGCAATGTTGTAGTGGGCATACCTTCCCAGCGAGTTTTTACGACAGTAGCGGATTTTGATCGTTTGGCACCAGGTGAGCTAGCTAAAACTATTAAATTCCAGGCAGAGTCCCTTATTCCAACCCCGATAGGGGAATCAACGCTTGACTGGGCCCAAATTGGCGACTCTCCGGTCGACAAAAACAAAATTGAAGTTTTGCTTACCAGCGTTTCTAATGATTTTGTGGAAAAGCGTCTTGATATGCTTGAATCAATAGGTCTCAATGTTATTGTCTTTGAGCCAGATAGCTTTGCATTAAGTCGGGCTCTTCTAGCGACAGACGCTACTTCACCGCAAATGATCATAGACATTGGTAACCTGAATACTGACCTAGTTATTGCCATGAACGGTGCGCCAAGGTTAACTCGCAGTATCCCTACTGGTGGAGATGCCATTATTAAGGCCGCAATGCAAGGGCTAAACATCGACCAAAAACAAGCTGAACAGTTTGTGTTAAAATTTGGCCTTTCAAAAGACAAGCTGGAAGGGCAAATACACCAGGCTATAATCGGGACGGTGGATTTACTCATCGCTGATATCGATAAGTCAATTAAGTTCTTCCAGAAGCGCTACGGAGAAAATCTGAAGCTGGATAGAGTAATTGTTACCGGTGCGGCCTCAGCGTTACCAGAATTTCCACTTTATATTGCTAATAAGTTTGGTGTAAGTGTCGAAATCGGTAACGCCTGGCGCAATGTTGCATTTGCGCCTGAGAGACAAAATGAGCTGCTGGCTCTGTCGAATCATTTTGGCGTAGCGGTGGGGCTAGCGGAGAGAAACGAATGATTCAATTTAACTTGCTACCTGAAGTAAAGCGTCAATATGTTCGCGCCAGACGGAATAAGCGTTCTGTCATGCTGATTGCATTATTAGTCAGTGGTGTAGCAGTTGCTATATTTGTCTTGCTGTTCTTGAGTGTGCAAATTTTTCAAAAGAAATACTCGAGAGATCTTTCAAACGATATAAAAACTGAGACCAAAAAACTCCAAGATACTCCCGATCTTGATAAGATTTTAACCATTCAAAACCAGCTAAACAGTTTGCCCGATTTACACGCTCAAAAGCCAGTGACTACCCGCATATTCGGCTATTTAAAGCAAGTTACACCAGCAAAAGTAAGCATTTCTTCTGCTAGCATCGATTTTGATGCCCATAGTCTTTCCCTAACGGGTTCCGCAGACGCGATCAGTACTGTTAACAAGTTTGTTGATACCCTTAAGTTTACGACTTATAAAACTGCTGATGGCAAGGAAGCAAATGCTTTTACTGACGTTGTGCTGTCAAGCTTTGGTAAGGAGGCAAAGGGTGCAAGTTATAACATAAGTCTAAGTTTTGACGGTGCCATCTTTGATAGTGCAAGTGACGTAACCCTGAACGTGCCAGCAAACAAGATAACCACCCGTTCTCAGACCGAAAAGCCTGAAGACCTTTTCCAACCATTAAGTAATCCAAGTCAGCCAGGGCAATAAATATATGGTACAGCTTATTTCATCAAAAAGGCTCCAAATTAATAAGGCTAACGCATCCATAATCGTTGTTATGTCAATCGCTGCTTTTATAACTGTGTTTTCACTTGTGGCAAGTCGGGCTCTCATAAGCCAGCGAAGCTATCAATCAAGGGTTATTACTCAAAAAAAGCAAACCTTAACACAACTGAAGGCAAATAATCAGGCCGCAGGCCAACTTGTTAACGCATATAAAGTATTCGTAAGCCAAAGTGTTAATATTATTGGCGGTAATTCAACAGGTGTGGCCGGAAGGGATGGCGATAATGCGACCATCGTGCTCGATGCACTCCCAAGCAAGTACGACTTTCCAGCACTTGCGACAAGTTTAGAAAAAATACTTTCCGACAAAAGTGTAAGCACTCCTACCTTCTCTGGAAGCGACGATGAATTAAACCAGGCCAAACAGAGTGGAGCGGGAACTGTAAAACCTGTCGAAATTCCGATTACGATCGGCTTTGGTGGTAGCGCTGACACGGTTCAGTCGATGTTAGACACTTTCCAACGTTCAATACGACCAATTAAAATTTCCACTATTTCATTTTCTGGAACTGACACAAACCTTGGAATAAGTCTAACTGCTACAACCTACTATCAACCAGAGAAGAAGGTTAACATTACCACGAAGGATGTAAAGTGAAACAGAAAGACATTGCTTTAATCATTGTAGTTATCGCTATAAGTGGAGCCCTCTCTCTAGTCGCCTCCAGAATGTTAATTACTTCACCCAAAAATCGGCAAGAAAAAGTAGAAGTAGTTGAACCAATATCTGCTGACTTTAAACAGCCGGATAACAAATACTTCAATACAAATTCAATAGACCCAACACAAATTATTAAAATCGGTGACAATAACAACAACAAACCGTTTAATCAATAAGGAAGGGTGAGCCATGAGTGTGTTATCGGCAACAACCCAAAAACAGGTTGAAGACACACTTATTAAAAATGGTGTTTTAACGGATAAACAATTAGAAGAATTTAAGCAAAAAGCTTCTGAATCAAAAACACCTCTACTAACATACTTAGTTCACGAAAAAGTAATAAACAGCGAGCAACTCACAAAAACAACTGCCCATGTTACAAAAGTTCCATACGTGAATTTGTCGATGGCTAAAATTGACTCCCAAATTCTAACTCTCTTACCCCAAGATGTGGCAGAACGCTTCATGGCAGTTCCACTTGGAGAAATGCAGCACAGGATTGTAGTCGCAATGCTCGATGCAGACAACGTTCAGGCAGTTGACTTTTTAGCAAACAAGATTGGCCGGCCACTTAAAGTGTATGCTGCTAGCGAAGAGGGGATTAAAAGAGTTCTAAGCCAGTACAAGAATGAAATAAGCCAAGACGTCACCGGTGCCTTTGACAACGAAACAGAAATCGAAGATTTAGTTGTTCAAGATGGTGCAACGAAATCTGATGAACTAGAAGAATCCGTGCAAGATTCGCCAATAAGCAAAGTCTTAACGGCCATGCTTAATTATGCTGCCACTCACCGAGCAAGTGATATCCACATTGAGCCAACAGAAAAGGACTTGAAAATTCGATGTCGAATAGATGGCGTCCTAAGGGAAATGATGAAGTTACCAAAGGCAACCGAGCCACCTATTGTGTCGCGAATTAAAATTCTAGCCAATCTCAAAATTGATGAGCATCGTATACCGCAAGATGGACAGTTTACGGTGACGGTCAATAGACGCTCAATTGATCTCCGTATTGCTATATCACCAGTGGTGTGGGGCGAGCAGGTCGTTATTCGTTTACTTGATAAGACCGGTACCAGCTTGAAGCTAGAAGACATGGGTTACAAGGGTAGAGCCCTAAGGCAAATTCGCAAAGGACTTGAACGGCCAAACGGTATGATACTGACTTCTGGCCCAACTGGTTCGGGTAAATCCACCTCTCTATATGCCCTTATTCAGGAAATTAAAAGTGATGAAATAAATATCGTTACGCTTGAAGATCCTGTTGAGTACAAAATGAACGGGATTAATCAGATACAGGTTAACCCGGATGTTGGATTAACTTTTGCCTCAGGACTACGCTCCATATTACGTCAAGATCCTGATGTAGTGATGGTTGGAGAAATTCGCGACAAAGAAACGGCTACTCTCGCTGTCCAAGCCGCTTTAACTGGCCACTTAGTATTCTCAACGCTTCACACCAATTCTGCGGCTGGTATCTTGCCGCGATTACTTGACATGGGCATTGAACCGTTTTTGATTGCGAGCACAGTACACACTGTTATTGGTCAACGTCTAGTGCGTCGTATCCCAGAAGATGAGGAAAAAGTAAAATACGAATCTGATAAACCGGAAGCAGAAGCCATACACACTGCCATCGGTCACTTATTGCCCAAAAAAGATGATGAAGTAAAAAGCACTGCTGAAGATTTAGGATATGACACGCTACCTCTTGCAGACCAAGCTTCATATACGTTATTTAAGGGTACGGACAGTCCGGATACTCCTGGAGGCTACAAGGGACGAATTGGTTTGTATGAAGTCTTTGAAGTGAGTGAGGCAATCCAGGATTTGATAATTAAACGGGCAACTAGTACCGAGATTCAACAAGCGGCCCAAGCTGAAGGTATGATAACAATGCGAGAAGATGGTTACTTAAAAGCATTAGCAGGTTATACTACAGTTGCAGAAATTAACCGTGTTGCCGCGGAAAACAGTGCATAAAAGGAAAAAGGTGGATTGATAAAATGACAGCACAGCCAAGGATAGAAGTCTTACTCGAAGAAGTCATTAAGAAAAAGGCCTCTGATTTACATTTACAAGTAGGACTCCCACCTATGCTCCGTGTCGATGGTGCTCTGGTTGCTGTAACTGGTGCTGACGCACTTACAGAAGAAACTGTTGAAGCACTTATTTTTTCTATTCTGGATGAAGATCAAAAACAAATTTTGCTTAAAGATAAAGAGTTTGACTTTAGCTTTGCATTTGGTGATCTGGGCCGTTTTCGTGTGAATGCCTTCCATGAACGAGGCAACTTAGCTGCAGCTCTACGTCTCATACCCAATGAAATCTTAACTATTGAACAGCTTGGTTTGCCACCTATCGTTAATAAGTTCGCTGATTACCCCAGAGGCTTAGTCCTCGTCACCGGGCCAACCGGTTCTGGTAAATCAACGACGCTTGCGGCCCTTGTCCATAAGATTAACTCTGAGCGTGCCACACATATTATTACCATCGAAGACCCAATTGAATTCACACATAAGAGTAAAAAATCGGTTATCGTGCAACGTGAAGTCCATTACGACACGTATTCCTTTAGTGCGGCCTTACGAAGTAGTTTGCGTGAAGACCCGGATGTTGTGCTTATCGGTGAAATGCGAGACCTAGAAACGATTGCCGCCGCCATAACAATTGCTGAAACCGGGCATTTGGTTTTCGCCACGCTGCACACCAATAGTGCCGCCCAGAGTATTGACCGTATGATTGACGTCTTCCCACCTCACCAACAGCCACAAATCCGAGCTCAATTATCAAATATCTTAATGGCCATCTGTTCGCAACGTTTAGTACCATCAATCGGCGGAGGTCGAATAGCCTCAGCCGAGATCCTTGTAGCGACACCAGCTGTCCGAAACATCATTCGTGAGGGTAAGAGCCACCAACTTGAGGCCGTGATCCAGACGGGCGCTGAGTATGGGATGCAATCAATGGATAAGACATTAGTAAATCTGATTCACAACGGCACCATTACCTACGATGAAGCCCGCAATTACGCAGTAGACATTGAAGAACTAGACAGGTTAATGAGAGGTTAAGATGCTGACTTTTGCTTATACCGCGCGTGATCCAGCCTCTGGCGAACAGATCAAATCGGAAATTCAAGCTGATAGCGAACAAGCTGCGGCAAAATTATTGAAAGAACAAGGCTTATCGCCAACTAGCCTAGAAGCAAAAGAAATCGGTCAATCTGGGATTGGCAAGTTATTGCATCGTGTTAAAACCAAAGATAAGGTCATATTTTCGCGACAACTTTCTACTTTGATCAACGCCGGTTTACCATTGGTGCAAAGTCTTAGAAGTGTCGGTAAACAAACCCAGAGTAAAAAGTTCCAGGCTGTTATTAATCAAGTAATTACTGACGTAGAAGCGGGCAATGCGTTCTCGGTTGCTCTTGGTAAGCATCCAGAGGTTTTTAGCCGCGTGTATGTTAGTTTAGTCGCCGCGGGTGAGACGTCCGGAACACTCGATAAAGCATTGGAAAGAATTGCTAGTCAACAGGAAAAAGATGCCGAAATAATTAGTAAAGTCCGAGGAGCAATGGTTTACCCTGTTATTGTCCTTCTGGTGATGTTTGCAGTGGTTGGGTTCATGATTGTTAAAGTTTTGCCACAAGTGGAAGTACTTTATAAAGGCTTGCCGGGCACACAGCTACCCTTGATTACAAGAATCCTCCTTGCCATATCGCACTTTACGATTAAGTTCTGGTGGGTTGTATTGATTGCTCTTGTGATAATGGTAGTTTTTGGGAGCCGTTGGGCGAGAACTTTGGGTGGTAAGCGCATAGTTGACAAGTTTAAAATGAAAGCTTGGCCAATTGGCCCACTGTTTATGAAAATGTATATGGCACGGTTTGCCAGGACTGGCCAAACCTTGTTCGCCAGCGGTGTACCACTTATTCAAATGCTACAAGTGACGGGCAATTCAATCGATAATTACCACATCGAAGCATCACTAACTACGGCCGTCGAAAAAGTAAAAGGTGGCAAGTCACTCTCCGATGCTCTACAAGGCGATCGAAACTTCCTGGATCTTGTACCAGATATGCTGCATATTGGTGAACAATCTGGTTCGATGGAACAAATGCTTGGTAAAGTAGCTGATTATTATGAGCGGGAAGTCGATAACCAAATTAAAACTATATCGACTATTATCGAGCCAGTGCTTATGGTGGTTCTCGGTGTTTTCGCATTTATAATCGTAGCCGCAATATTGCTACCCATCTACGGTTTAGCAGGCAAAAGCATTATTCACTAAGAGGCTGTGGATAAGTTACACAGTTTTAATTTGCTTTTTAATCTGTTTATCTCTAGTATCAAAACATAAGAATAATCTAAATATTTCCAGGGGGGGCATTTCAAAATGCTGCAAAAACTTAAAAATCGTGACCAGGGCTTCACCATTATTGAAGTCTTGATTGTTCTCGCTATAGCCGGATTAATCCTGCTTATTGTCTTCTTGGCTGTTCCAGCCTTGCAACGTAACCAACGTAATACGGCGCGCCGCGACGAAGCAGGCCGCATTGGGACCACAGTTAATAACTTCGTCTCCAACAACCAAGGCAAATTACCGGGTTGTAACAACTCTAGCTGTAGTGCACCAACCGTTGCATTATGGGCTACAGATTGTCCAAAACTTTTAACTGACGCAGGTACGCTTGGGCAATACAGTGCTATCACGTGTGATACAGCCGGCACCTTGGGCACAGCCGCTGCTACTAAATACAGTATAGCCACCGGAGCTATCGGAGCTGATCCGTTTAGCGCGTTCACCAACAAGCAGGACGGACTATTGCTCGATCTAAAAGCAGAATGTCTTACAAATAACACCACTCAAGGTGGTACTAACCGTGAAGCAGCTCTGATGTACACCACTGAATCAAGTAGTGGTGCTCCAATAACAGCTTGCATCAATGTCCAGTAACGAGTAATTAACTCCGAAAACAACATAGAGTATGGCTTTAGGCGGTACTCTATGTTTTTATTAACAATGATAACAATAGGATGAAAACGGTATAGATCGTGCTTACAGGTATATTCGTAGCCATATTAGGACTGTGCGCGGGGAGCTTTATCAATGCACTTGTATGGCGAATACACGAGCAGTCAAAAACGAAGGCTAAACAAAAACTTGCTAAACTTTCCATAACTACCGGCCGGTCAATGTGCCCAGATTGCCATCACGAGCTCCATGCGCTTGACCTTATACCCGTCATTTCGTGGGTTGCTCTCCGTGGGAGGTGTCGCTACTGTCATAAGCCCATAAGCTGGCAATATCCCGTTGTTGAGCTATTGACTGCAATGCTGTTTCTAGTTTCCTACCATTATTGGCCACTTAAATGGGGTGTTCTGGGAACAATACAGTTTAGTTTTTGGCTTATCTTTTTGGCGGGGTTTATGGCTCTAATCGTATATGACCTACGCTGGATGTTGCTGCCAGATCGCATTGTTTTTCCGTTGCAGTGGCTTGCTGTTATTTATGCGATCCTGAATGTAACCTTTTCCCACACAGGTGTGCATGGTATTTTGCAGGTGGCTTTCAGCGTTCTATGCAGCGCTGGTTTCTTTTACCTGTTGTACCAGGTATCGCAAGGCAAGTGGATTGGTGGTGGTGATGTGAAATTAGCTGTTGTATTAGGGCTAGTTTTAGCTGGACCCGCCAAATCAGTACTGATGCTGTTCATAGCGTCACTACTCGGAACGCTCATTGGTGTACCACTGTTATTGCAGGGTAAAGCTAAGCTAAAAAGCCGCATACCATTCGGGCCGTTTTTGATAATTGCCACTATAATTGTGTTCCTGTTTGGAGGCAGTTTTATTAGCTGGTATCAACACACCCTCTTACTTGCATAAAACCCCTGTTATGCAAAACGTTTATGCTATATACTTGACTGCATGAATAAGGTGCGTAGCCAGAGTGGTGGCTTCACCATAGTTGAGACTATGATTGTCATCGCCGTGACTGGCATGATGTTTTTGAGTGCAATGATATTTATATCTGGCCAGCAAGCAAAAACAGAATTTACGCAAGCTGCCCATGAAACCGAAGCGAAAATTAATGACGTTTTGAATGACGTTTCTACTGGTGTCTATAATAACAAGGGCGATTTCTCTTGTGATTATGTTGGCGGAGCGCCGGGTAATGGCATAATCATAACACCGGGTGCTAAGGCTCAAGGGGCCAATGGGGACTGCATTTTTATAGGCAAAGTTATCCAATTTGCTCCTAACAGTGCCAAGGACCGCTTGCGAATTTACAGCATTGCTGGGCAACGGCAAAACATCTCTGGCCAAGAAGTGCAAAGTATTCTAGACGCCAAAGCCAAAACCTTAGCAAATGGAAACGGTGGCTTAGGACGGGATGAATACGAAGATTTTGATTTACCCTATGGATTGACGGTTGGTAATGTCACATATAGCAATGGCAGGCCAACAGGCGGAATGGGTGTATTTACGCAATTTGGGAGTTATAGCACCCCCGGCACCCTTAAATCGGGCTCCACCAACACTGACTTAGTGGCTTTCAATGGCTTAGTTAATCAACTTGGTCCAGATTTTGTAGATCAAGTTAATACTGCGCTCCAAGATCCTGCAGCCTTACCAACGAGCTATACAAAAAACCCCACCGATGGCATTACTATTTGTTTTAGAAGTGGTGGTACTGATCAGCACGCTACTATGGTCGTAGGCGGAAATAACCGACAAGCAGCGGCACCTATGTTAATTGACTCAGGAAATTGTCCATGACCTTTAGAACAAACAGCATTGGTGACACCATGGTAGAGGTCTTGATTGTCATGTCTGTTGTTGCGGCTGTATTAGCAGGCGCGTACGTGGCGTCAAATCGAAACCTGCGGATTAGCCAAGCCGTGCAAGAAAGGGGAGAATCTTTGAAAGTTGCTCAAGGGCAGCTGGAGGCCTTAAAAGCCGGCCCTGTGCCAGATCCTGCAACGCAAACCACTTATTTTTGTATTGCTAAAAATAACCCTAAAGCAACTGTTTCAGAAAACGGTTCGTTTAGTATTAATAACTTTTCAACCTATCCATCAAAGTGCGAAATATCACCACAAGGTGGAACAGCTTATTATATAGCGATTCAACCTAATTATAATGGCATCAGCGGAACGTATGCCATAACCAGCCGATGGGATAGTCCAGCTTTTCCAGATCAGAATGAAGTTAAGTTGGTGTATCGACCATGACAATAAAGCAGAAACAAAGCAAGCCTCAACAGGGTTTTACTGTAATTGAATTACTCATAGCAACAGCTATTTTCTCCGTTATTTTACTCATTTGCGCCGCTGCGCTCGTGCAAGTTGGACGTGTCTATACCAAGGGTATTACGACGTCACGAACACAAGAAACTGCCATTAGCGTCTTAGATGATGTAAGCCAGGCGTTACAGTTTTCAGGAGGTGCTTTTACCCCTATCAATACACCACAAAACCCATACAGATTTTGTATCAACGACCATCGTTACAACTACAAAATCGGCTATCAACTGACTGATGATACAAGTCCAGGTCCGTTCCAGGATAACCATGTTTTATATAAAGATATTAATGGAAGCTGTGACAATGCTTTTACAAATTTGTCTACATCGCCACAAGAACTTTTATCACCAGGGATGCGGCTTGCTAAATTAGACATCACACAAATCCCGTCCACGACTCGGCTGTACAACATTACGGTTCGTGTAGTTTATGGTGATAACGATTTATTATGTAGCCCAACAACAGGTGATTGTAATACCTCGAGCGACAACTTTACTTCCTATACAATAAATGGAGTCCCAACTGATCTTTCCTGCAAATCGTCAGCTGGTTCGCAGTTTTGCGCAGTTTCAGAACTTAGTACTACTGTACAGAAACGGATAAAATGATATGTATACAAGACTTGTAAAAAAATATTTCAAAGTAAAACTTGACCAGAACGGTATGGCTGCAATAATTATTGCCTTATTCCTGATAATTATTACTTCGTTGATTGTTCTTGGTTTTGTTGCTCTAACTAATCGTGAACAGCGACAAGCCCTGGACAGAGAATTAAATACAGCCGCATATTACGCCGCAGAAAGTGGTATTAACGACGCCGTTAGAATCTTAAAGAACCCAGCATATGCTAATAACCTCGGCAGCCTCAAAAAGACTAGCTGTGATAATAGTAGTGTTCCGTACAATACTGATCTGCACCCTAGTCTCGACAGCATCTCATCATATACCTGCGTTCTGGTGACAACAGCTGTACCAGACATCCAATTCAACCCGGTTAGCACCACAGACTCCTCGGTATTTACACTTCAACGCGAAGATGGCCAACAGATTAACACTTTACATATTGAGTGGTCAGATCCTTCTGGAGCGGGTAGCGTAATGGGTTGTCAGCCACCAAATTTTCCACCTACCCAACCAGCAAATTGTAACCTGGGGCTATTGAGAGTCGATTTGGTACCTACGAGTGGCGCTGTCGATCGCGGTAACCTTATTGATAACACGGCAACATACCTCTTATACCCAAAGTTTGGAGGTACCAGTACACCTTCTTATAGCCCCGGTTTTGGTAACCAGGGTGAGGTTGATCAAGCTAATTGTTCCGACCCGGCACATTGCGTCATTCTTATTTCGAACTTAAATGCTACTTCCTATCAGATGCGTATAAAATCTATCTATAGCAGTACAAATGTAAAAATATGTGTGGGTAGCTGTGGTATCAACTTAGTAGGTGCCCAGGCGATGGTGGACGCTACGGGTAAGGCAAACGATGTGCTACGTCGTATCCAGGTTAGAGTACCACTATCAAGCAACTCGGCCGATATCATTCCGGAATTTGCCATTCAATCAGGCGATACAT
>DATIHS010000013.1:0-2965 GCA_035480475.1 Patescibacteria group bacterium | reverse complement strand
TAAACTGGAGGGCCCAGTGGGACTCGAACCCACGACACCCTGCTTAAAAGGCAGGTGCTCTAACCGGCTGAGCTATGGGCCCACGTGTGGGCGGAAAATTAACTCCTTACATTATCCGTAATTGGGCTAAAAAGTCAATCTGGCGCCATCTGTGCTAAAAACCATTAGCAATAACAACAATTAGGTATACAATGAGAGCAAATTAAGGAGTTTCTCATGGAACCGCAAGCTACCATGTCGCCTCAATCCCCTCAACCTAATTCAGCTCCGCCACCCTCTTTCAAACAGGTAAAAGCCAAGGTTACAGCCAACCCTTTTAAACATATTGCTTTTGGTGTTTCTTCCTTTTTTAAAACGAACTTAAGCAGTGGCTTGCTGGCAGTATTACTCGGTGCCGTAGCTACGTCAGTGTTCATGATCGGGCTGTTGTATGCCATTTTTCAACTCACCAAGACTGTTAGCGGCGGTTTGCTTGCAACACACGTTAACGCTTCTGACTTAATTAAAGGGTTTGGAATCCTTTTTGGTGTCATTCTCTTGGGCTTGCTGATTTTGGGTTACTTTAGCGCCGTTTTGAACCGTATCATTATTACCGGTGCACGAAAACAGAAGGAAAGCCTGGGCCACGCCATGAGTTTTGCTGCCGGACGTTATCCGAAAATTATTGCTACCTATTTGACCATTTTTGGCATTGTGATTGGTGTGGAAGTTCTCTTGCTAGTACTCGCCCGCGTTATTGGGCCAATTGTCGTATTACTTTTTGTGGCGGCAATTATTGTGGGTATCGTCTTTGCACTTCGAATTATTTACACCAACTTAGTTCTGGTTGATGACCATGAACTTGGCGGCCCCATTTCTGTTATGAAGCGAAGTTCGGCTTTATGGAAAGTAAGCGGTGGTGCAATTATCGTCTACGCGCTGCTGATGTTCATTATTGCGATCATACTGAATATTGCGTTCAGTGGCCTTACGGGGACAACTAAGCACCAAGCAACGTATCAGTATCCCCTTAATTCAACGAGTACCCTCGATTCTTCAAGCACATTTACGCAAGCCGATCTTGATAAGTTACAAGCTCAGATTGCCAAACCCGCTACCTTTACGTTCGCTTTTGTCGGCGTCATAATTTACGCCTTTATTTACAACTGTTTTGGAGCTCTTGCCTTCATGGGCCAGGCCTCCATTTACAATTCTGCCCAAGCAATTATCGACGGTCCAGGCTTGTCTGTTGGTTCTGCGCCTCCACCTCCTCCTATGCCAGAGCCAGCTGGTGTAGTGCCCGGGCCACAACCAGTTGTTAGCCCTGAACCTCCAGTTAGTAATCAACCGCCCACCAACCCTATCCCACCATCAGCTCCGCCGCCCTCGCAGCCAGTTTAGTGGTGCTTTTTGCCGTGGTGACCATCTTGGTGTCGCGGCCGCATAATCCACATTACGAGTACGTGCAAAACAGCAACGCCTGCCACCAGTACATCTTGAGCTTGCCTGGCAATGCTACCAACATGGGTCGCATAGATGGCACCTTGAGTACCCGACGTTAACAAAGGCAACACAAAAGCCGCCAGCAACAGGCTATCACCCACGAGCAAGACAAATTGGAATGGCAAGGCTGCCGCCGAAAGCGTCTTGCGCATGAGCAGCCACGTAATAACCACCGGCAATAGCAAGAGAATCAGTCGGATAACAACATCCGGGTGTGAAACGTGAACAATTGAGGTAAAAGTGAGTTCCGCCGTGTCACCTAAAAACGATACTAAGAAGTAGCCGGTCACAATGCTCACGAATAAATAGAGCGGTTTAATCCGTAGCAGAATACTAGCAACGAGCGGCAGGCCAACGAGGAGGCCCAGAAGGATGAGTGGCGGCATGCCCACATCATAACGTCGCTGACGCTAAAATGCTACTGCTTTACAATGGTCAGTTCGTCACCCGCTTTTGTTCCTAAGCTTTGTGCCACGCCACTGTTAACTTCAAGTACATACGTTGTTGCAAGTGGTGGGCAGAAGGAATTTGGGTATGTACTTGGTGCTAGGTCACGTTGTTGGTAAATAAGGAGTCGTTCGCCGTCAAACCACAAAATATCCAAGTTATAATGCATATCTTTCATCCAAAAACAGGCTGTTTCGGGGTTTTGGAAAATGAATAGCATGCCCTGGTCTGATGGCAAGCTGTTCGTACCAGAGAGGCCTTGGGCCCTGGTTTGCGGCGTGTCAGCAATTTTTACCTTAAACTCACGCCCATCTAAACTGACTGCTGGTTGGGAGGAGTTTAGTGGCGGCGTTGTTGCGGACGATTCAGAGCCAGGTGCATGGGCGTCTTCACGATAAACCAGCAAAATCAGTAACGCAGCCACAGCAACTCCAACGAGTAGTGCTAGAATGACGGGTTTGCGCAGAAAGCGATGGTCTTGCGGCGTATTTGCCATAGTTTTAGCGTAGCAGATTTAAGGAAGGGTTAGGCACCAACGCGGTCACGACGGCGTTTGCGTTTAGCATTCTGCTCAACGTATTCAATAATGGCGCTGGCGACGTTGCGCTGCGTGACTTTTTCAATACCAAACCCCGGGCTGGCGTTCACTTCCAGCACAAGGGGGCCCTTGTCAGAGCGCATCATATCGACACCGCAAATGCTCAAACCCATCGCACGGGCGGCTTTTTGGGCCGTTTTACGTTCTTCTTCAGTTAACTTAATGGCTTTACCCTCACCGCCCTGGTGCAAGTTGGACCGAAAATCGTCGTCCAGGCTCTGGCGTTTCATGGTAGCCACTACTTTGCCGCCAACAATAAAGGCACGGATATCTTCGCCGGCAGATTCTTTGATGAATTCTTGCAGCATGATGTTGGTACCGTCGTCGTCAACCACATAAAAAGCCTGCAAAACAGACTTGGCAGCTTTTTTGGTTTCAGCTAATACCACACCGTTCCCGTGCGTACCACGGGCCAGTTTGATTATCACCGGGGCACCA
>DATIHS010000012.1:0-4252 GCA_035480475.1 Patescibacteria group bacterium | reverse complement strand
GACATGTTTGTGGAGTTAGCTTGAATTTTAGGCTGTAAGACGTAATTTTCTATCTGTTGGTACAGAACGTAATACACCACCATACCGACGGCAGAGTAGGGCGAATGGAACAAAGCGACTGTGCCAACAATAATAGCACCGATGGAGTGTCCAACGAGTGGAATGAGACCACAAATAAAGACAATGACCATCAAAGCAATCGGATAGCTCACATGGAATGCAAACAGAGGTACCAGAATTAGGGTGGCGGCGAGTGCCGCCAGGGTAACTTGGCCATTTACAAAACCTGTTACCACGCGGTACATGTCACGCGCAATCTGTTCTAAGTGTGGCTCTTTTTCGTCAGGCACAAGCCGACGGCTAAACGCAACCCAACGCGGGCCTTCAATAAGCATCATGAATGTGAGTACCAAAATCGTAAGGACAGAGAATATGCTGCTGGTGACTCGGCTGAAGCCAGATACCGCCGTGCCTCCCAAGTTTTTCAAGCGGTCCCCGAGTTGGTTTGAAAGCTTATTGGTTTGATTTTCCAGGTGGTGTTTACGGATAAATTGTCCCACGCCACTATTTTCATCATGAGCGTCGGCTACAAGGCGTGGGGCAACATCAATAAAATTGCTGGTTTGCCGTACCAATGGCGGGGCAATACTTGCAATGAACCCAATAAGTAACCCTATGATGATCAGAAATGAAAGTGTTGTCGCCAGTTTGCGGTCGCCCTTACGCTTACCTGGCAAACGGAGGCTGAGCCAGTGCACCGGCACGTTTAGAGCCAGGGCTAAGAAAAAAGCAGTAAAGATGAGAATGAAAGCATGACCGGCTTTTTTAAAGGCCGCTACAAAGATAAAAGAAAGGATAACAAGGATAAGCACCTTAATCACCGTCGTGTTGGCAATCGTAATCTCGACGCTGCCAGGTTTATTTTTGCGGCCGAAACCAAACATAAGTCTTATTATTGCATGTTCTGACGCCTTTGTAACGCCTGCTGGTAGATTCCCAAAAGGGTTTCGCCGACTTTATTGATATCGTATTGCTGCGCTGCGGCCCGTTGCCACCGCATTGCTCGTTCGCGTGCTGGTTTGGATCGGATGTAATGACGCAACGTTTTAGCCAAAGCTACGGTGTCGCTCGGGTTGATGAGCTGTTCAGGATGCGGTTGCAGCACAGAACGGTACCCCACGTTGTCACCACCCAGCACAATGCCCGGTACTGTTGCCATTGCCTCTACCAGCACAATCCCAAAACTCTCACCACCGGTGCTCGGGAAGACAGCAATATCGGCACTTGCAAGATAATCAGGTTTGTCTGTTTCGTGCAGATACCCCGTAAAATGCACGTGTTGCCCTAAGTGATGGTCTTGTACATAGGCCTCAAGACTTTTGGCTTGGGGCCCCTTGCCGCAAATGATGACACGCACATTATCGAGGTAGTTCTTGGCATGGAGAGAAACCAGGGCTTTTAAGAGATAAAAACAGCCTTTGCGCTCCACAAGACGTCCCAAAAAGACAATTGTTACTTTGCCATCGTTATAACGCTTTATGCGCTTGCCGGTGTGGAAAGCGCTGAGGTTAACGGCATTAGGGACAACCACCGAGCGCATACGAAAGCTATGCTTTGCAAACGCAGCCGCCGGTTCCGAAACACTGACCACTTCGTCAAACCGACGAAGATTACGACGTAAGCTAAGGCCAAGCAAACGTGTTGCACGTGCTTCCAATTTCGAAAAGGGCACAATGTGGAAAGTACCGATTACCGCCGTAGTTGATGGCGCTTGCTTAATGATCCGGCCAGCCAGCCAAGGGCTGTAGGGCATCTGTACATGTAAAACGTCAAACTGCTCGCGTTCGAGCAGTTGCTTGATTTTGCGTGACGAAGCAGGCAGCGGGGTACTCATACGGTTTTGGTTGAAGTGTACCTGGAGGTTACGGCTTAGGCTGTGCACATTTGCCAGATCCGTGCGTTCAGTTTGGCCAACCAAATAATGGACGGTATGGCCACTCCGTTTTAGATAGTGGCCCAAGGTCAGTACATATTGTTGGACACCGTCCGTCTTATCGAGGCTGTCATCGAGGACTAAGCCTATTTTCATGCGCTTCGCACAGCCTGTTTATAGAGTCGTTCGTACTGGTCAACAATAACGGGATAATCAAACTGACGCACGTATGCATATGCCCAATCACGCCAGGCGGCTCGCAAGCCATCATCTTGCAGCAATAACTGCATACGGCGGCTGAACTCTTCACTATCCTTGGGGTTAACAATTGATAAAGCGCCCCGGCCTTGCATAAGCGACTTGTAGCCAGAGTTATTGCCGGCTACCGTCACAGCGCCACTTGCCATAGCCTCGAGTAGGACGATGCCAAAGCTTTCTCCATACAAAGCGGGAGAACAAAAGATGGCCGCCCTTTGCAATAAAGCATGTTTTTGCTTATCACTTACGTAGCCTACAAATTCCACACCGTGTAGTTGGCGTTCTGTCACATAATCTTCAAGCTTGTTCCTGTCTGGGCCGTCACCTGCAATGATAAGTTTGGCTTTTGGCACTTGCAACTTTAGCTGTTCAAACGCCTGGAGTAAGTACTTAACGCCTTTGCGCCGCTCTAAACGACCAATGTAGACAATATCATTCGAAACTGGTTTTGCGGATCGTTGAAAGTTGTATTGCGACATATCTATACCGTTTGGAATAATAATGACATCTTGTTTGGCGTGCTCACGCACAAAATTCGCAGCGACATCGGAAACCGCAGTGATAGCACGCAACTTGCTAAAAATTGACCGCGAGTAGGGGATCCGCAGCGCCTCAATTGTCCGAGCCAGGGGTGTCTCCGGGTGGATGGCATGAAAGGTAGCAAAAACTGGGCACGTGGCCTTAGCAATAATTTGGGCGCCCAAGACCGGCACTTCAGGCTCATGTACATGTAATAGATCGAACTGTTCAGCAACCAGCACATCGTCTATGGATGTACGGCCAAGGTTGATCCCGAGCTCTAGTGATGTGCTGATAGGTGTTTTAACAGGTGTTGAATTGCCTACAAAGATGGTGTCTTCCGGCGCATCGTCAATGTGTTTGCGTGGGCGAGGCGTAATGATTTTAACGGTATGACCACGCTTGACCAACTCGGCAGCTTGGCCGCGCACATGTTCCTGGACGCCACCACCGCGAAAAATATTGTAAGGACACACTAGACCAATCTTCATAGACCCCTGTCCGTTATTGCCAACAGTATATCAAGCCTTGGCGAGAACTTCGCGGATTTTAGGGGGAATTAGCGGTGCGACGCTCTCCATTTCGGCCACAACTGAAGGGGCATGGTTAGCAGCTTTTGCCTTGACGACATGGACTTCATTAAATATGACATTCAGGTGCTGTTCCACACTGTGATTGTCAAAATAGCGGTCTGCTTGCACGCTGACATGCCAAACCGGCAAGTCAACTTTCTTGCCGCAATTGTCCAATTGAAGAAACTCGCGGGTGGTATGGGCCCAAGTCCGTACATCGTTAGCGTGCCATAGGTGTACCTCAAACTTCATTGTTGCCCGCCGCTCGGCACGCGAGAGGCCTTCAAATTTCTCTTTGGCGTTATGTGTACGATGATAGGCGAGTCTTAGAACCAAGGGATGTAAAAAAACATTTTCAAAAAAAATGGCTGGTAGCTGGTGTGAAACAAGTCCCGCCGTATAACGGTAAAAACGCCAACGACTCTTACTAAACGAAAAGTCGTCTTTATGGGCAAAACCAACTACACTTATGAGCACATCAACCTTTTTTGTAAGATCGGGATAACGTTGCAGCATACGGGTGACCACAACAAAGCCAAAACTGAGTCCGACTATGGTAACTTTTTTGCGTTTATAACGCATTTTGACGAACGCTGCCAAATAATCAGCAAGGTTATCGACCGTCGGCTTTTTGCCAAGTTTATAAAAGGTTTCCATCCCTCCAAAGCCAGGCAAATCAGGCATAGTGACAGCCCCGTACTGGTTAAGGTCCTGCACTAAACCCCACCAGCGTTCTAACGAAGAATGGTGGCCATACACAAACATGATCTCACGGCTTTTGCCGTTAGGTGCTGGCATCTGTAACATCCTCCCCTGGAGACCATTGACGTTCAAGGACACAATAAAATCAGCGGGGTTTGGTTTGCTGTTAGCCATAATTACTTAACACTGTACTTTGTTAACTAAGGGCGAACAAGGCGTGAGGTGATGTAATTTTATAGTAAGCCGCCGGCGTGAGACAGTCGCCACC
>DATIHS010000011.1:0-2794 GCA_035480475.1 Patescibacteria group bacterium | reverse complement strand
GCCGACTTGTTTGTAATGCCGTCAATTTCTGAACCATTCGGTATTGCCCCACTTGAAGCTATTGCCTACGGCACGCCTGTTTTAATAAGTAAGCAGTCAGGCGTATCTGAGGTTGTCAACAACTGCCTCAAAGTTGATTTCTGGGATACGCAAGAAATGGCCAACCAAATTACGGCGGTACTCCGGCACCGTGGCCTCAAAGAAACCTTGCACGCAAATTCACATGCCGAGTATGAGTGCATGAGCTGGAACAAGTCAGCTGATAAGTTGTTTGAAGTTTACAACCGTCATGTAGAGGTTCCGGCATGAGTAAAAAAGCAATTGTGTTGTATTTGCACGTGCACCAACCGTTCCGTGTAAAGCACTACACAATATTTGATACAGCCGTTGACCATGCATATTTTGACGCTGATGGTGATTCGCGGACGAATAATGAGCAAATCATCCATAAGGTTGCTGAGAAGTCCTATCTTCCTACCAACAAAAAGCTTCTGGAGCTGCTTGAACGCCATCCTGAGTTCAAACTCAGCCTTTCGATCACTGGTACTGTACTTGAGCAGTTCGAGCAATACGCACCACAAGTACTTGAATCATTCCAGGCCCTCACGAAAACCGGGCGTGTGGAAATTGTTGCCGAGACTTACCACCATAGCCTGGCCTTTTTCTATTCCTTGGCCGAGTTTGAAATGCAGGTCGACATGCATCGTAATAAAATCCAGGAATTGTTTGGCCAAACACCTCAGGTCTTCCGCAACACCGAACTCAGCTATAACAATGATCTCGCCTATTGGGCTGACCGCACAGGCTATAAGGGTATTTTGACTGAAGGCTGGGACCCGGTCCTCGGCTGGCGAAGCCCTAATTTTGTCTATCGTCCAACTTACACGAACAATATTCGTCTACTCATGAAAAACTACAAGCTCAGTGATGACATAGCGTTCCGTTTTGGTGACCGCAACTGGGAAGCATGGCCGCTCACGGCTGAGAGGTTTACACATTGGCTCAGTGAATCTGGCGATGCGACTAACTTTAACCTCTTTATGGACTATGAGACTTTTGGTGAGCACCAGTGGAGCGATACCGGCATTTTTGACTTCTTAGACCATCTGCCGGGTGAATGGCTCAGGCAAAAGGACCACACTTTTATGACGGTAAGTGAGACAATCGACAGCTTTGATCCTGTGGACCGAGTTGATGTGCCGCAAACCATCACCTGGGCAGATACGGAGCGCGACCTTTCGGCCTGGTTGGGTAACCCTATGCAGCAAGAAGCTATCAAGGCGCTTTATGGGCTTCAAGACAGAATTATCCAATCCGGAGATCTCGCACTCATTGAAGACTGGCGCAAACTACAGACTTCAGACCATTTCTACTACATGTGTACGAAATGGTTCAACGACGGTGACATCCATGCCTACTTTAGCCCCTATGACACACCGTATGAAGCCTTTACGAACTTTATGAATGCCTGGCACGACCTCAAGTTCCGTTTGAGCGAAAAAGGTATTGATATATGACGCAACTCGGGTGGGTTAACGGAGGCGTTAGTTAATGGGCCGTCCAGTCATGCTCGGCAACGGCTCACTAACAGTGGGCCTAAATGAACACGGCCTCGTTCATGATTTTTATTACCCGTACGTTGGTCTCGATAACCTGACCACAGCACGTAGCGTCCATCACAAGATTGGCGTCTGGGTGGATGGTATTTTTCATTGGGTTGATGACGGTAGTTGGGATATCAACGTGGATTTCGAAAGTGATGCCCTGGTGAGCAATATCCGCATGCAGAGTGATGAGCTACAGGTGGAGGTCTCGCTTACTGACTTTGTCGATAGCGAAGTGAATGCCTTTTGCCGTCAAATTCGTTTGACCAACCAAGCGGATAATAAACGTGAGCTACGCCTTTTTATGCATCAAGTCTTTGAGATTTCACGGGCGGGCCGGGCTGATACTGCCCTCTACGTGCCAGAAGAAAGTTACATCCTCGACTATAAAGGACGCTGTAGCTTGCTAATTTATGGCCAAACGGCCGATGACCAAGTTTACGACCAGTTTGCCATTGGCAATTATGGCATCGAGGGCAAAGAAGGCACCTTTAAGGATGCAGAAGATGGTGAGCTTTCTGGGAGTGCCATTGAACACGGCGGGGTTGATTCTGTTATTCGTTTTTGCTGTCCGACTGCCGCCGGAGAAAGCACCGATATTTCGTACTGGATTGTCGCCGCTGATTCCCAGTACACGTCAGAAAACCTGCATCAACAGATAAAGAAAGATGGTTTACCCCAACGTTTAACGCAAACGCGCGAGTATTGGCGCCAGTGGTTGTCCACTGGTGCGAATATGCTGCATGGCGTCGACAAAGAGTATCTTGAGCTGACCAAAAAATCCTTACTCCTTATCAAAGCCCATATTGATAAACGCGGGGGCATTATTGCCAGCTGCGACTCCTCCATTTATAACTATGGCCGTGACTACTACAGTTATGTGTGGCCGCGTGACGGTGCATATGCGATCTGGCCGCTTATACGGCTTGGTTTTACTGAGGAACCCAAGAAGTTTTTCGAGTTTTGCCGCGACATTATTCACCCAGACGGATACATGCTGCACAAATACCAGCCAGATCGCGCCATTGGCAGCACCTGGCACCCTATGTTGCTCAATCGGCGTAAAGAACTAGCCATCCAAGAAGATGAAACAGCCGTGGTCTTGTATATGCTTGGGGAGTTCTATGAATATGCCCGCGACGAAGACTTCGTACGGAGCCTCTACACGACCTTTATACAACCAGCGGCTA
>DATIHS010000010.1:0-2762 GCA_035480475.1 Patescibacteria group bacterium | reverse complement strand
CGGATGTTTAGGCGTGCGTACTCAGCGGCCAAGTAGTAATACGGGAAGACAGTGACCACTAAGAAGGTGCTCGACAGTAACCCAAAGATAAGTACCACTGAAAGCCCCTGCCAAAACGGACTCGTGAGGGCGAGTGGGATCAGGGAGACCACCGCAGTCATACTGGTGGCAAACAAAGGCCTAAAACGCTCTTGCAAGGCTTCACGGGCGGCGTCAATGGGCTCCATGCCCTGTCGGCGCGCTTGGTTGGCATAATCCGTGAGTAAGATGGTGTTCTTGATGCTGAGCCCAACCAGTGCGAAGAAACCGAGCATCGTAAAGAAGCTGATGGCATTGTTGGTCAGGCGTAGCCCGAGCATGACGCCAAATATGCTGAATGGGATGGCCAGGAAGATCAGTAATGGCTGGAGCAACGAACGGAACTGGATAGCGAGTAAGATAAAGATGACAACCAACAAAATCGGGAACGCGAGGGCCAAAGTCTTAAACGAATCCTGATTTTCCGACTCTTGACCGATATCATAGCTGATAGCATCCCGAGGTACACCATAACTTCCCACGCGGTCGGGTGGAAATTCCTTCTTTACGGCATCTTGGGCCAGGGTAACAAGCGTGGTCGTGTCATCGCCGTCAAAGCCGGCAGAGACCGTAATAATGGCTTTGTGGCCGGTGCGTAAGAATGAGCCGGGGTTAGAAACGCTTACATTATTCATGTGCGCTATCTTGCCGCTCGTGCGTTTGAGCTCAACGCCTTTCAGATAAGCTGCCATATCGTTGGCCAGCTTGAAAGCTGCTTCCCTGTTAGAGGCGTCGATTTGAACCGTGAAAGCGGACGACGGTGGTCCCAAGTCAATTTGGGCAGCCACTACCTGGGCGCCTTTAAACTGAGTATCAAAGGCGGTTTGAAGTTGCTTGACTAGTTGAGGCGAAGTAACCTTGCGCTTGCTATACGAAATGATCTCAATCTGTAAATTGGCCACTTGGGCGTCGCCAGTGCCATTGAATGAACTCCGCACAAAGTTGTCACCTAAGGTTTGGCTGGCCAGTTTTTCTGCGTTGGCACTGATTGTCTCGGCTTGTCCGATGGACGTACCGGGTGGGAAGGCCAAATTCAGCCCAACCTCGTTGGTGTCTTTTGTGGGTGGAAAGATGTTAAAAACGACATCTTTGGCAATAAAGCCACCGGCCCCTACAAAGCCAATTCCCACACAGATGGCAATGATAATAACGCTGGTCAGCTTAGCCCGGGAGTGGCGTGCCCATTCCATAGGTTTGGCAATCGAGCGCGCCAAAGCAGCTTCAAAGCCGGCACTTACCTCAGTAACACCCTTCTTCAGCTGTTTTTTGCCCAGCAACAAGAAACGTGCAAAAAACGGAATGAAGATTAAGGCTACCAGCAAACTAATTAAGAGGGCGGCTATGATAGTAATTGGAATTGCTCGGATGAAGCTTCCCAAGATGCCCCCGACAAATAGGAGTGGTGTGAAGCTCAAACAAGCAGTTAACGTGGCGGCCAACATGGCACGGCTGATCTTACGCGTGGCCTGCAGAACAATTTCACGACGGTTTTTGCTACGTTTACGCGCGGAATCGATGGCTTCAACCATAATGATAGTGTCATCAACAATCAAAGCCAGGCCCAAAATAAGGGCAAATAGGGTGATCACATTCAGTGTGTAGTGGATGGCATAGAGAAAACCGAGGGCCGATAGCAAGACGGTTATCATAGAAACGACAGTAATAAAGGAAGCGCGAATGGCAATGACAATTGAGCCGACTACCAAAATAGCTAGCAATCCCTCCAATAGTACGCGCTGCAATTCGCTCAAATTGTCTTTGATGGAAGGCGCAAAACTAGCACTTACCTGGGCATCATAACCGGCGAACTGGGGCTGACTACTCAATTCAACTAACGCGTCCCGGACGCGCTTATCTAATTTAATAACGTCGGTTCCCTTTTGGGCGGCAATGCCAATGAGCACAGAATTATAGAATTTGTTCGTGGTGCCGTCGCGTTGCCCAAAGCGGTCAAATGTTCGTTGTACCGTGGCTGTCTGGCCGGTTTCAGGGTCGGCATTCGTCTCAAAAGGATTTTTGAGGGCAATACTTTTGACATCTTTGAGGTGTTTGTCTTGCAGCCACGTGGCAGCTGTTTGTGCTTTGGCGGCTAGGTCGCTGGTGCTGGCTGTCCCATTTTTATCAAAGAATGATATGGCAACGTCAATTTGCTGCGTGTCCCCGCCCGTAGCACCAAAGTAAGGCGCAAAGTATTGCAGGTGGGCGTTAGCCGGCAACTTATGGCTATCATTGACTTCTTGTTCGAGCTTTTTGGCGGCACTTTGGGCGTCAGTTCCGTCTTTGTACTGAACCTGCACTGTCAAAAAGTTATCGGCACCCTGGGCTTGTACACTTTTGACGTTACTGTCGGCGAGCGCAACTTCGGTGAGTGGCTGGGCCACATCGTGGTCGACTTTCGCCGCATCGTTTACAAAATAGGTTCCGCTGACAATATTGAGCGGAATGTTAACACTTGGGAAACCCGCCCTTTTGAGTAAGGTCGTATAACTAGCTAAACCGAAGACAATTAAGGCTAACCACAGCAAGAAAGTTGCCAGAGGGCGGTCGAAAAACAGCATAGTTACCTTGGGTAAAAGTTTGTCTTTTGGCAGATGAGTAGCCTTTTGGCTGGGTCGCTTGGTAACCATAAATCTTCCTTGCAACTATGGTACTAAAGTATTGCGTAATAAGAAAGAGCTTAACAA
>DATIHS010000009.1:0-3235 GCA_035480475.1 Patescibacteria group bacterium | reverse complement strand
CAGTATAACAGAGGTTACAGCCTTGGCTGCTCACGTTGTAGGGCTCCAGCAAGGTTCCATATAACCAAATACATACTACTCAACAGAATAAAGTAGGTGCTGGTAGTAAGGAAGACTTGGGGATGTGCCAACGGACTCACCAAGCGGTCCGAGACATCAAATAGTAATGCAGCTGGATTAGCTAGAATGTCCCAGCTGTTCCAGCGCAAATTACGGCCCAGGTAAATGGCGAAACTGGTCAAGAGCAACACAACGCCCACGGCAACTGCCGCTCGTCTTGGGCTTCGACGCCGGAGGACAGCTTTGTGCAGCCAGTACATGCTCAGAAAACCAGCGATTGCACCATTCCATATGCAGGACAAAAACAACACACTATCAAAAAGCAGACCAATTTCACCGGTGTTCTGCAAATGTACCAGGTCGCTCATCAGATAAAAACTATTTGGTAAAAAGGCTAGCCACAGCAGTGTGAGGACAACACAGAGCGGTTCCCGCCAGGCGTGGGTCTTGAGGTGCTTTTGGAGCAACCAGGCCCAAAAAAGCGGTATCCAAGCCAGCAACAGGTTCCAAAACAGGAACAAGTAACGCGTGTCTTGTGTCACCAACACCCGCAACGCAAAGAGGACGACGCTGACTAGATTAGAAATAAGCAGCGCCTTGAGCACCCCCGCATGAGCGGTGTTTTTGAGCATGAACTCATTATAGCAACCGGTCAGCCACCACCATTTCTACGCTATAATGTCAGCAATGAAATTTATTGATGTCATCCGTGAGACAGTACGCCGTGTTATGCGCGTGGTGGCGCGGGGTTTAAACCGTTTGACTGGTGGCAAATTGTCCCCCCATGCTGTCACATTGGTAGGGCTAGCGGCGCATTTTCCGATTGCCTGGCTCATTGCGAGTCGCCACAACCTGTGGGCCGGCATTTTGTTGATTATCTTTGGCCTGTTTGACACGCTTGACGGTGAGTTGGCCCGTTTACAGGGCCGAGCCAGCCCTGTCGGTATGTTTTTGGATTCCGTTACAGACCGTATGAAAGAGATCATCATTTATGGCGGGCTGCTGGCCGCAGCTTTAAATGCTACCGCTGACTGTGGCGGCCTGGTGCGTAGTTGTGTCAACACGTACTACGGCTACATGGTAGTGCTGCTGGTGGCTTTGGGCGGTTCCCTACTCACAAGTTATATAAATGCATGGGGTGAAGCCGTGTTGCGGGGTAGCTCATCCAAAACAACTGGCTTGAATAAAATTTTTCGGGGCGGGCTGGGCAGTTTTGAAATCCGGATGTTCTTGCTCGTCGTAGGCCTACTTTTTGGCGTTCTGGGCTTTACCGTACCCCTTATTGCGGTACTGGCTTGGGCCACCGTGCTCAACCGTATGAACCGGGTAATCAAGGAGCTGAAGGGTGTATAAAATTGACCTCCACACGCATTCGAGCGCCTCGCCCGACGGCGGCATTACTGCCAACCAATATGCCCACGTTCTTAGTACCAACCTGCTAGATGTGGTTGCCATAACCGATCACAATAGCATAGCCGTTGCGGCACACCTGCGTGAGCAGCTTGGTGACCGCATTATTGTTGGTGAAGAAATCATGACAACTGGCGGTGAAATTATCGGCTTATACCTGAAGGAACGTATCCGACCGGGGCTATCCCCTTTGGAAACGATCAAACAAATCAAGGAGCAAAATGGCCTTGTCTATATCCCCCATCCCTTCGAAAGCATCCGTAAGGGTCTTCATCCTGCTGTCCTCGAAGAGGTTGTAGACCACCTGGACGTAATGGAAATCTGCAACGGACGGGCTTTTTTACAAAACCGCAGTGCCCAGACGGTTATTTGGACAAAGTTGAACCATATTGTTGGTGCTGCCAGCAGCGACGCCCATGGCTTGCGCGGCCTGGGAAAAACCTATACCCGGGTCAAGGAATTGCCGGATCGCGATAATTTGGTCAAAATCCTCATGCATGGTGTGCCGGTTACTGAGCGGCCGAGCGTACGCGCTTTGCTTTACCCGAAATACCATAAACTGCGGCGACGGCTAAAGCGCTCAACATGAATGATTACCTTGCCGCCATCCTCTTCTTCCTACCTGCCGGTGTTTCCAACATGAGCCCTGTGTTTGCTAATAAAATCCCGTGGTTTAACAAATGGAACACACCTATCGACTTTGGCAAAAGCTATAAAGGCCAGCGTATCCTAGGCGACAACAAACGCTGGCGAGGCATTGTGGCTGGTACACTCATGGGTGGTGCCACCGCTGTTATCGTCAGCATATTTAACACCCATACGGTCATAACGATACCGCCGTTTTGGGTCGGTTGCCTGCTGGGTTTTGGTGCCTTGGCCGGCGACGCAATTGAAAGCTTTTTTAAACGCCTTTGCAAAGTCCAACCTGGCCATAGCTGGTTTCCGTTTGACCAAATTGATTACATCCTCGGCGGCTTGCTACTGGTTTGGCCTATTGCAGCTCTGCCATTATGGGTCGTACTGACTATCTTCATAACCTATTTCGGTTTGCACTTATTAGTGGCATATATTGCCTACTTGCTTGGCCTTAAAGACCGTCCACTTTAGCCCGCACAAACGACTCTTCCGCCCACATTTCATACAGTCGATCACGCTCATAAAGCTCAAATAACTTAGATGTTTGTGACTCCATGACCTTTAGGGCACTGCATTTTAATTTGCACACTTCCCGCGGCAAACGATACACAATGTCGCACTTTTCGTTCGCTAATATGGGTGGTTTTTCGATGTTATAGAAGATGTTTATTTTCTCGTCAGCCTCTTTGAGGTGTTTGGTGTAGTGGTCGGAAGTGCCTACCACGTGATACACGACGGGAGGGTTTTCCATATTCTGAATAGCCCGTTCGACCCAATGCGAGACCGCACGGTGGTCGGGATTACCTGTCCAGCCATCGGGCCCAAACGTCAAAATGGAATCCGGTTGATAGCGATCGATCAGCGCCCTTATTTTGCCGGCTGCTTCGTCTAGGTTGGCTTGACTGCAGCAGTCGTCAACGTAGCCCAGCCAGTTGTGGTTGGTGATACCAAGAATTTTTAAGGCTTTCTCTAGTTCTTCTTTACGAATGTCACCAAGCTGTTCAGCAGGCCATTTATTTTCATCCTGAATACCCGCTTCACCCTTGGTTGCTGTCACACATATCACGGTTTGACCGTTGTGGAGTGCACTCACTAAAATGCCGGCTGCCAAGAATGATTCATCGTCTGG
>DATIHS010000008.1:0-2128 GCA_035480475.1 Patescibacteria group bacterium | reverse complement strand
TCATTTTTCAACATTTCAGCTTCGTGTGGAGAACAAACCAAACCATCCAAACCGGCATCGACTGCATGGTATGCGAAGTCCCGAACCTTTGTCATGCGGCTAGCTCCATAGATACTTGTACACGTCTCAATTGGATTATTACCCTTGTCACGGTCTTTGTCGTTGATAGTTGTAAGCACCGTAACGCCTAGGATTAACGGTCGTACTAGTTTTGGATCAATGACCAGAGCGTCCTCAGCGCCTTTGATAGCATCTTTTAGGGCATTGACTGTGTTTTGTGCATGGACTGTCAAAAGGGATGCACCGGCCAGCGTTTGCTGCCGAGTCCGTTTTCTCATCGTCATATCGATGTCTAGGGTTTTGAAATCGAGCATGGTTAATAAACCAAGGCCTGCTAGTTTTTTAACAGCAAGATCCATGTGCCTATCCGCAAGTGAGTTTACCTTGCCGATGGATATGCGGTTGCCGATGTCTAACAAACTTGCCGTGGCCTCGGGCCAAGTATCTTGATCGAGAGCGGGAATAATACGCTGAGCAGGTTGTGGCAACTGTTCGAGCGTTAAAACTGGCATACTGTTCCCTCTTAGTTGATTCTATTGTAAAGCTAGAGAGCTTATCAGAATACTTTTGAACTAAAAATACAACGCTTGTGGGGGTTGGAAATGGTGGGCAATACAGGGCTCGAACCTGTGACCTCAGCAATGTGAATGCTGCGCTCTAGCCAACTGAGCTAATTGCCCGTGCCGGCGATTATACCCATCTCTTTATATCTTGCAAAAGGAAGTTGAAAAGCTTCTTTCGAGCCGTTCCGCGGAAATCATGGTCGGCCCCTTCAATTGTTTCGGTTCGAATTCCTCTCGGCGCAGTTTGCTCGCCCCACACCTGGTCCTCCTCTGCAAAGATGACGGTAACTTTATTCTCTTTGCCCAAGCCAGCGTAAAAGCGCTCAACCTTTCCAAACTTTTCAAATTCATCCCAAAATTCTTTCGCCACTTTTGTGATAGACCCGTCTTTGCGTTCGAGCGTAGATTCACCGGCGAGATTAAGCTTTGACCCAGGACGCTGCCAGCCAGGTGTTTGAATAAACGTTTCGAAGGCATTTCCCATCGGTGGTGCCAACAGGTACACCTGGGAGGCAACAACACCTCTGCTTCTTGCGACAGACAAGCACCCAAGCGAGTGGCAAACGACTGCCAGTTGGGCCAAACCATCCTTATCGGCGTAATTAAGCATGGCTTCAACACGGGCACTTTGTTCGGCAAAGGGCACTGCCTGCGTCGTATGGCCATCAATAGGATCTGCCATATTACCACGGATAGACATTGCCCATGAATCGGTGATTTCTGCTAACTCGGTAAACATTCCCCGTGAATCATTGCGCACACCAAAACCATGCACCATCAAAAGGGCGTTTTGGGCATTTAATGGCCCTGATATATCAGCTTGAAAGTCAGGGTAAGGGTGTGGGGAAAGCGTCTCTGTACGGATAGGGGTTAGATTTGCCATAGACTTATAGTACGTATCACTGCCAGCTTTGCAAGCATGAGAGGAATGGTTTAGTTTGGCTGCTCGGTCGTGAGATGCCACAAATGACAGTGACGACATTTGTAGGGCACCAAGCGTGCGCCGTACTGCCAGTCAACAGCTGCCGCAGCGCCAGTAGCCTCAACTTTGGTGTCATAGCTGAGTTTGTTAGCGCATGGAAGTGGTTTGTCGTCTGTCATGACTCAATGTAATGAATTATTGCTCAGCAGAGGGTTCCTGACCAGCGCGGAAATGTATGTTTCTAATCGAGTCATAACTTACAATGATGTCAGGCGCCAGCTGGAGAGCTAAGGCCTGCGTATCTTGAGCCGGAACTACATCGATGCAGTCATGAAAAGGCGTGAGACCCTTCCAACTCTCTAAAAAAACTCTTGTACGGACGGCGGGGCTTGCATCGGGTAAAAAGCCAAGTCTTCTGCTGTTTTTGGCGGTAAACGGTTCGTGGCGCCAATGTGCTAACGCATTTATCATGCTGACCATACCGTTCGTTGAAAGCTCTTTGCGCGCCCCTTCGCTTTGCACAAACAAAAGGCTTCCCAGCCGGAGTTCACGCGCGGCATCACCATGTTTTTCCGTCACGCGC
>DATIHS010000007.1:0-2794 GCA_035480475.1 Patescibacteria group bacterium | reverse complement strand
TGGACCACCATATCCTTGCGAATGCGCGGCATAAGTTCTCCGGTGGAGATTTCCTTTTCACCAATCACTATCGAATACGGGACTTTCATCAGTTCGGCCGCTCGGATCTTCTTACCAACCGATTCATTGCTGTTGTCCACGCTAATACGCAGCCCAAGCTTTCGCCCTTCCTCATAGGTTTTGTGAGCAAAGTCTACGGTGGCTTGTTCCTGATTCACCGTTAACAAGCGTACCTGTTCCGGCGCTAACCAAACCGGGAACTTCCCAGCTGTATGCTCAATGTAGACGCTCAAGAAGCGCTCAATCGAGCCGAGCAAGGCACAGTGGATCATCACCGGCCGCTCGGGGCTGCCGTCTTCGGCGGTGTATTCCAGACCAAAGCGTTCCGGCATGACAAAGTCCAGCTGTACAGTGGCTAGTTGATGCTCACGTCCGAGGGCATCCGTAACCATGAAGTCAATCTTGGGGCCATAGAAGGCCGCTTCGCCTTCTTGCTCAAAGTAGTCAAGCTTATTAGCAATAACTGCGTTCTTGAGCTGCTCCTGCGCGCTCTGCCACAGTTCTTTCGATCCCAAATAGGCATCACTATCATCGCGGTACGATAACCGCACCCGCAGGCTGAGACCAACGGTACTATACAGCTCATTGGCTGAGGCCAGTAGATTGTTGATTTCTTGTTCAATCTGATCTTGGCGACAAAAGTCATGGCTGTCATCTTGGGTGGCCGAACGCACGCGGTTTAAACCATTCAACTCGCCGGTTTTTTCATCGCGGTAAATAGTCGTCGTATCCAAATAACGCACCGGCAAATCACGGT
Source organism: Patescibacteria group bacterium (assembly GCA_035480475.1). Taxonomy (GTDB): domain Bacteria; phylum Patescibacteriota; class Saccharimonadia; order Saccharimonadales; family DATIHS01; genus DATIHS01. The sequence continues at coordinate 1,977 of DATIHS010000007.1, read as the reverse complement.
AACTGCGCTGCCGACTCGCATATATACGAGTGTGGTGTGGGCAGTTCATCGGCTTCAGCACAAACTGGTCGGAGGTTTCCTGACTATTAACCAAAAATAGCTCGTCGCCAAACTTGGCCCAGTGCCCCGAAGTCTCATAGAGCTCTTTTTTGGTCATGTGTGGGATCCAAACCTTCTCAAAACCATGCTCTTCACGCAACTGGTTCGAAAAGGCTGCCAACTCCTCACGCAACACGGTGCCACGCGGCGTAAACATCGGTAAGCCCGAGCCCACCATATCCGAGAACACGAACAGGTCTAGTTCTTGCCCAAGCTTGCGGTGATCACGCTTGCGCGCCTCTTCTAGCATTTCCAGATGGTGGTCTAGTTCTTCTTTGGTGGCAAAGGCCACACCATACACGCGTTGCATCTGGGCATTCTTATCATTGCCCCGCCAATACGCTCCGCTCACCCGCTGTAGCTTAAAGGCGCCAACCTTACCAGTTGAAGCCACGTGCGGCCCGCGGCACAGGTCGGTAAAGTCGCCATTACGGTAAAACGACACCTTATCGACCGCATTATCGCCTTCGGTAATGGTACCGAGCTCATCGGCGTCCAGGTCTTTCGCCACCGTTGTCCCAACCCGCTTGAGATCATTCAATAATTCTTCTTTATAAGGTTGTTTGCTGTCCTTGGCCCACTGGATGGCTTCGTCAATCGGCAGTTCAAAGCGCTCAAAGGGCTGGTCGGCTTTTATGACCTTACGCATCTCTTCTTCTATGCGTTTGAAGTCTTCTTCGGACAGTTTCTGGTCGCCCAGGTCAACATCGTAGTAAAAGCCATGCTCCACCACCGGGCCGATGCCCAGTTTGACGTCCGGCCACAAGGTCGTGATAGCAGTCGCCATGATGTGTGCCAGGCTGTGGCGCATGGGGTGTAGGTTGTTTTGGTCTGCCATGATTACTCCTTTTCGGCTGGGGCCGTTTAGAAATTAAAAAACGCGCCGGGATGCGTGATGATCCACGTATGCGCGTTTCGGGCCCGAGGCGTATGTCGCACAATCAGGCGGTTCCACCGAAATCTTTCACTCTTGCTGGCCGCGTTAACGTACGCATCAGCCCTGCCCACGAAGTTCGGCGGTTGGTGAGGCCGCGTCATTACTTACAGGAACAGTATATCACCTCTGTAAAGGCTGGAAAAGAAAAGAGGCTCAAGTATTCTCGCAACGACACTTGAGCCTGCCCATCCTAGAGAAAACCTCTCTCAAAACTCACCCACACGATCGTTTTTGTTTAAAAGGATCGTGCTATCTAGCATAGCATACTAGCATTATAGTGCTAGTACTTTTGTATTGTTTTTCTTACATTGCACCTGGGGATAATAAAAAGCCCTGCTTTTTGCAGGGCCAACTGGTGGGCGGTATAGGATTCGAACCTATCACCTTCGCAACGTCAATGCGACGCTCTAGCCAAATGAGCTAACCGCCCGATAACAGATGGAATATACCTTATTTACCTTTTAGCTGCAAGGTGATGATTATGGGCGGTACTCCTCGCAGATGCGTTGCAGATAACGGATATTATGGATGCTTACTAGGGTGCCGGCGAGGGGTTCGGCAACTTTGAACTGGTGACGCAGGAAACCACGGCTATAACCCCCTTGGCACGTCGTACAGTCGCACCCAGGGTCCAAAGCGGCAGTATCGGAGGTGAATTGTTCATTGGTCAGGTGGATTTTCTTGTCGCCGGCAATCCAAGCGGTGGCGTGGCGGGCGTTGCGGGTTGGTAAGACGCAGTCAAGCATATCAATGCCACACTCGATAGCCTTACGCAGGTCAACTGGGTCACCTACCCCCAGTAAAAAGTGTGGCCGGGCTGAGTCGTACAAAGGGGCCAGGAACTCGAACATGTCGTGCATCTCCTGGCGTGTTTCGCCGACCGATAGGCCCCCGATGGCGATGCCATCGACCGCACTATTTTGCACATAGTCTAGGCTGCG
>DATIHS010000006.1:0-11016 GCA_035480475.1 Patescibacteria group bacterium | reverse complement strand
CTGGTTCATAAGTCTCGCTGGTCAGCGGGCAACTGCGCTCACAGCGGCCACAGTGGGTGTCTGTCTAGTCCCTGTCCTTATATTGGCATATGTTTTGTATCGGATTGAAAAGCGACCGATCGTGCTGGGCATGTACTACTTAGCACTCTCGGCTGTTTTGGTCCTCGTTCCCCCAACACCTTACGCCGGGGCCTTATTGCCACTCAATATGGCTATGTTGGCCACGCGCAACCTTGAATACGGACTCTATCTCATAAGCCTTTGCTTCTTACTAACAACGTCACGCTGGAAAAGCTGGCGCACGCTCATTGCCGTTAGCATTCTTGGCTTACTGATGGCGAGCGATAAGCTTTTTCTGATTATGAGTCTGGGCGGGGCAGTCATTGCCTTATTGGTTTATGTATTGGCCAAGCGTCGTAGCATCATTCGTATTTATAAGCGTTGGTTGTTTGCTACCTTAGCGGCTCTGGCTCTAAGCTGGCTCATACTGAGCTTCATTAACAGGATTGGTTTGACGCATATTGCTGCACAAACCAGCGGCAGCCCCTATAACGTGAGTTTTCATTTAAAAGATCTTGCGCTCGGAATTATCTTTGGCGGCTTGGGCATTTTGACTAACTTTGGCGCTAACCCCGTCTTTGACCAGACAATTTTACGGACGCTACCGTCGGCGGTGCGCGGTTACTTGCTAAATCCACTCGTTTTGGCGTACGTTGCAAACTTTGTGCTCATGGTGTTTGGGGTGTATGCCGGTATACGAGTAGGTTTGGCCAGCCTATTCCAGCCTAAAAATAAGAAACTCGACCTGAATGTCCCAGCCAAACTGACAATTACTCTCTGTGCGTCTACGCTAGCTGCTGGCGCGGGGTTTGTAATGACCAAACATGCTTATGAGGTTGATGCCCGTTACTTAAGCATCATTCTTTTTACGCTCTTTGTGGCTATAGCTACGTATTTTCGCAACCGGAACTTCTTGCCACACCGGGGCTTGGTGCTCGTTAGTGGCGTTTTGGCCCTAAGTCTGATGCTCGGGTGGGTAGCTGCTCTGCGTATCTATGATCAGGATCGGACGGCTCTCGATACCATCGTGGACCGCAACCAAACCGTTGCAGCTACGCTCGCACTTCACCCAGTGGATACGGTAGTGGGTGACTACTGGCGCGTCTTACCGCTCAAAGCCCAATCAGGCGGCAAAATGAACGTTATACCGCTTGAAAATTGCACCACCAACCGGCAAGCACTCAGTAGCGGCAATTGGCAGCTAGACCTGAATACGCACAGCTTTGCCTATCTCCTTACGTTCGATAAGAGCCTCACCGATTTTCCACTCTGCAACCTCGAGGAAGTCGTCAATACTTATGGACGTCCAAATGCCAGCAGCCTTATTGCTGGTACGCTCGACCACCCCGGCGAAATGCTCTTATTCTACGATCATGGTATCAACAAAAGCTCTCCCAGTTCGCCAGGCTCAACCAGTCCCACCACTACCATTCTGCCAATCCGACCAGAAGAGTTACCACAAGCAATGTGTGAAAATGTTCCTACCACGGTCAATGTCGTGGCCCACGAAGATGACGACCTCCTGTTTATGAGTCCTGATCTCTTGCATGCCGTCCAAGACGGGGAGTGTGTACGGACCATCTACCTTACATCTGGCGACGCTGGCTACGGACGGCTGTACTGGCTAAGCCGTGAACACGGGTCCGAAGCCGCCTATTCAAAAATGTTGAAGCAAGATAACCTTTGGATCCAACGGACTATTAAACTTGCTGACCACCAATTCGTTACGGTCGTGAATCCTCGTGGCAACCAAAAAATTATGCTGGTATTTATGCATCTGCCAGATGGTAATTTGTGGGGGCAGGGCTTTCCTCAAGAGAAAAATGAAAGCTTGCAGCATCTTGAAAGTGGTAGCCTACCCATCATCCATAGTGTGGATGGCCAGTCATCCTATTCTTCAACGGATCTGGATCAAGCCCTAGCAGCTCTATTCCGCACCTTTGGCCCAACGGAGATACATACGCAATTACCGGAGAATGCCAGTGTTGAATACCCTGACCACAGTGATCACATAGCGGCTGGCGGCTATGCTGAGCGTGCCCATAATCTAGACGACCCATCTATACCTATCCACTATTACGTGGGTTATCCCGTACATACCCGAGAAGCTAACGTGGCAGGAGATGATTTGGCCCTGAAAATTGCTGCCTTTGATGCTTATAATGATTTTGACGCGGGTGTCTGCCAAAGCGTGAACCAGTGTTTAAACGGCAATAACTATGGCCTATACCTCATGCGGCAATACAGTCAGTAACTGACTTTTCGAAGTGAACATACCGCAAATTAAACTGTTTATGCTTAAATAAGGCTATGGCTAATCAAAATAAAACCTCAAATACTGTTCCGACCAAAAACAATCAACCAGCAAAACACCACTTTGTGCGGACCACCTTTGCGACCCTTTTCGGTATGTTGGCCGTATGGCTAATCTTGGCAAGCATTGTTGTCGTGTGGTTAAATCGCACACTGACCGACACCTCAACGTATGTAAAAACAGTCAGTCCCCTGGTCACCAAGCCTGAGGTACAGAACTTTATTGCCCAAAAAGCGAGCGAACAGTTAGTAAATAATGCACCCATAACTGACATTGCCTCCACATTGCTGCCGGCGGACCAAATTACTGGCAAGACGCCAGACCAGCTGAAACCCCTCGTCCAAAGTGCGATTAACGACGATATTAAGCAAGTCGTAAGCACGCCACAATTCGCCAAGCTTTGGCAAACGACTAATCAAACAGCTCATACCCAGTTAATACAACAAATCAAAGCGGGTGCTCCAACCTTAACGCTGGACCTTCATCCGGCAATTGTCGGTGCCATTGACCAGCTTAAAAGCTCTAAACTGTCTGCCGTTAGTGACAAGATTGATATCAGCGAAGATGCGGGCAAAATTGAGCTCAAAGGTTCCGGGATTGAAAAAGTGCACCAATATTACGATACTTTCCAAAAAGCCACTCTGGCGTTGGTATTGGCCGCTATCGTGTTAGCAGCTTTATGCATCTGGATTTCCGTACACCATATGAAGACCTTGCGCCGTATGCTCATCATGACCGCAATTAGCGTGTTGATTTTGGCACTTGCCTTACGTGCACCTTCATTTGTGCACCTCAAGACCGGCGATCCGGTTCAAACGCAAGCAGCTATAACAATTGCCGAAACGCTTTTACGAAACCTCCAGCTTGCAGCACTCGTTTTGGGTATTGGCTGTATTGTCATTGCAATCGCGACTAAGCTGTACGAACGCTTCGTTCACCGTTAAAGGTATAGTCTATTGGCCTAGGTTCTCGATGGCGTTTTGGATTGAGGAAAAATCACTGAGGCCATCAGCAGGAATAAGCGCGGCCTGGCCAAGGGGCGTTGCGTAATCGCGCAGCAAGTTCTTGCCATTAACATCGCGTAGCGTCACGGTTTTGAGGCTTTCAATAGGGACTTGGTTAAACAGCCGGTACAACGGCATCGCTTCATGAATATTGACGTCGGTATGAATATTGTCACCAATTGCATCGAGAATTGGTTTGTTTTTGCGCGGGTCGAGCAACAAACGAGTCGTGATTTCGTGCTTGAGGCCAATAAAGACGGCTTGCTGGTTTTTGGTACGGTCAAAATCGGATTGGGCGAGGCCGTATGAGTCACCTGCAGCACCCCGAGCCCGCGTTAACCGCAGTGCCGTTTGGCCATCAACCTTCTGGGTACCGTTTGCTATCTTGAGAGGACCACCCTCGTTGGGCTGGAAATTTGGATCATAAATACCGCGGGGGTCACTGCTCTTGATGGTCACCGTCACACCACCTAAGGCATCAGTAATGTCACGTACCGCTGCATAATCCAGCAGGACATAGTAATTCGTGTGTAAGCCAAGTGAGTTAAAAATAGTTTGCTCCAACAGTCCTGGGCCTCCATTTGGATAGCCGGGTCCTACGAAAGAGCTGTTTTGACCGTCTTGGAACGCTTCGTTAATTTTGGCGCGGCTAAAACCGGGGATCGGGACGTACAAATCGCGCGGGATACTGAGAATATAACCGGTTTTGCTGGTTGTGCTTAAGCTGATAACCATTAATGAATCGGTCAGCTGAGCGCCGGGGTGGCCGGGATCATCAGCCGAGTTGCCTATGACTAAAATATTCACTCGGCCCTGACTTTGTTGCAACGACGTCGTGGCTAATGCGTCAATAACACTCGAAGTGCCAAAAAGTTGCTGACTCGCATGACTAAAGTTATGAATATCCCAAGTGGCTACGAATATAGGCGGGCCCAAGATCAACACGATCAAAGCAAGGACTAACCACTTTATCCAGCGTCGTTTTTTGGGTACCTTTTCAGTTTCCGGCGGCGGAATAACAGACTGAGGTGCTTTTTTAGCAGTTCTGACGGGCTTCTTAGGTGGCGTAACAGCGGTTGTGAGGGTCCTGCCCACCGTGTAGCGGTTGTCAGGAACTTGCTTATGTGCCATAGCTACTACCTTAACACAGCTTTCTTCGAAACAATTAAGATATATCTTTCTGTCGTCAACTCTCAAAACGGTATACTAAACCCATGTTATATGCGGATTACCTTAAGCAACTCCATGTTTGCCCATTTTGTGACTCAAAAGACAGGGCTATCTGTGAAAATCCAAAGGCATATCTTACATATGCAAAAGCGCCGTATCATCGCCACCACCTGCTGGTTGTGCCGCGTCGTCACATGAAGTCATTCACGGAGTTGACTCAAGAAGAAAAGCACGCAATTGACAACCTGATTGAGGCAGGGACAAAAGTCCTGAGACAACTGGGTTACCGTGACTACACCGTGCTAGTCAGGGAAGGTGAGAGTGTTGGTAAAACTGTGGAGCATTTGCATTACCATATCATTCCTCATTCCCATATTGGTGACCTTGACCACGATGGCCAGCCAAGACGAATATTGACCGAAAAAGAAATAACATCTGTTTACGATGAACTAAAAAACGCGGCGAAATTGATTTCGTTCAATCGGATGCGATAACTAGCAAGCGACGTCTTGGTCAATTTTGCTCTGTTTGCTTTTATATTGCATGAGCAAGCTCGGGCCTCCGGTAAACTGATGTCCGGTGCAATACGTCTGGGCTTGGGCGGCAGTAGTCCAGGTCGTGGCCCCCCAACTTGGCCAATTGTTTTGCCAATTACCGGTGATAGTTTGCCACTGGGCGCTGGTGCTATAGACGCCAACGGTTGTAGCTCCGCTTGCCGCAACAGCGTCGTAGGCACCTTGGAGGCTCCTCTGATTTTGGGCGACATCCTTATTCCAGGTGTTCATTGTCTCGACGTCAAGCCACCACTTGGTACTACTGACGCCTTGAGAGGCGGCATACTTGAGTGAATCTTGGGCAGCATTGTAGCCATAGTTGTAAGCCGCACAAGAGGCATCACCGTTACAACCTACTTGCGCTTGGGTGTAATAGGTTGAACTCGCACTGGCGTTCAAGCCAGTATTTATATACAAGCTGAGGTTAGTAAAATGCCGTGCCTCAGCAGTCAAACAGCTGTTGTGGCCGTAAACAATACCATTATTTACACCTACAATACCAAAGTTAACTGACGAAAATTTGGCGGTGCAATTAGGGGAGCTCACGTCTACTCCGTTACTGCCCGTTTGATAAACAGGCGAGGCAGCAGCCCCTTGTACAACGAGCATTGCCAATGATACGCCAGCAGCCAAAATTGATAAAATTTTCTTCACGTTACCCCTCTATTTGCTAATGGTTTGGGTATTATACCGGAATGCTCAAAACGCTGCTAGTTTAACAAGGCCGCACGCCAGGAACTGGCTCGCTTTGGTTAAACCATTGGATCGCCGCATAACCAACTTGGGCTTCATGAGGGTGCTTCAAGTTTGGATTCACGGCCTGTTCGGCAGGCACTTCAACCTCGTACCACTCATTTGAAGGTGGTGTATCACCAGTGAAGGGGGTAATTTCTTGGCCTGTCGTTACACAATCAACAATGACTTTATCACCAGCCTGACCGGCATAACTTTCTAAGGGCCATTCCACGCGACCCGTTTGGTTCGGGTCGACATTCACTTTGTCGGTAGACACGTCAGTTCCTACCCTAATCTGGATAGCACAGGGACGCTCACCGCCGTTATAGCAAGTGGTGGTGCTGCCGGGCTTCAAAAAGCCGCTCATATCTGGTATTAATTCAATTTTTGATCCTGAACTTGCTGAACTTGCGCTCGCTGAGTTTGGTGAGCTTTTGCCGGACGAACAAGCGACAGTGAGAGCTACAGTAGCCGTTAAAGCCATAAACGGTCGGACAAAACGGCGTACTACAGGCCAGTGATATGTTTCCCAAGATGTCATTTGATATAAATTAACACAAAACAGCAATTACGTCAAAAAATAGAAAACATTGAGTCTTCTAGCCGCGCCTAGTTTGATTGGCCAGCTACAGTAATGCTAGCCGGCAGGAGTTGGACGTAGGTTGGTAAAACAGGCTCTAATTCTTCAAGTAGCACAACGGCGCACTCACGGGACAAGGCTTGGCCTAATGAAATGTGCATTCGGTGGATTTTCTGGTGACTGGCATCAAGGGCTAGTTCTGGTGCAATAAGCTGACGCACCGTTTCCTGTTCGCGTTCGGAGAAACCAGGGGCCAGTTGCAGGCCAATGAACGGGCAATCCTTTATTCCATACAAACCAATCCCCGCTACCTCAATTGGAGGTGATGGCCTCAGGAGGTCCGGATAGCGAGCGTCAAACAAAGCTTCAACAGACTCCAGAGTTTGGCCCTCACTACTACGCAGTGGTTGTTGGCTCGTATCAAAAATTGTCATGGCCAAATTACCCAAACTTTTACGTTTGGCAGTGTGGGCATGCCCATAAGGGATCCAAATCTTCAGTTCGGGCAAAAAGTCAGTTTGGTTCTTGACCGAGCGGGCAATTCGTATGGGCACACCTGATGTAGCTTGCGCATCACGGGCTGTAGCCAAACGGTCCCGCGATGATTGCCGCTGCAAGGAGCGGCGCTGGCGGTTACTAATAGCATCTTCATAGATCGGTGTTTCCAGGGATGCTTCTAAATGTTCAAAGTTGTATGTAGCCATAAGGCATCCTAACGCCTCGTCCTTGCAATACGGGCAAGAATGGCAATCATTTGGTCTGGCCGAATGGAGCGTAGACGACTCGTGCGGGCCATTTCGTGGTGCACAACGGGGTCATCGGCTGGATCCATTTGTGACACAGTCACATCAACTGGGTTTTCAAATTCCACCGGGAAAGACCGAGGTGTAGCGCCGACTGACCTCGTGAACAGCCGTTGCCCACGTTGATCAGGCCGGTAACCGGTGGCGAACGTCGCCGTTTCTCCATCATCACTCTGTAATGTCGGCACCGAGACGACTGCTTCGTCGTAAGGCACAGCAATACCAGTTGTCACAGAGGCAGCGGTCTCGGCGTAGTGTTCTGATTCGTTTGTCCCTGCATATTGCGTCGGTCGATAGCCAACAACCGTAGCGTGGGTGGCGTGTGCCAGGCGAGGATCATCTTCACCAACTCGCGCTTGCATGGTTACAATGCGGCCTTCGTTGTCTTGTACCGGATAAGAAATGTCGAATTCTATTGGCGCGTGCTGGCGTGACCATCGACTAGACAACTTGTGCAAGACATTATCGAGCCTGGCCATTTTGCGGGCACGGGGATCGCCTTCAATGATGTGCGCGTTTGGAATGTTTCGAGTCCGGACCGGTCGCACGCGCAAGGTAGCATCACTTTCGTCGGTCCCGTGTCCCGCTACTTCGTGGCTGGTGGTCCAGGCGGGGCCGTTAAATGACTCGAACAGGTCGTGCAGCTCCTCGGGTTCCCAAGTAACGGGCATATGCAGTTCGACCAAATCCAACGCGTAGGTAAAGGTGCCAAGCATCCCGAACGGACTTTGTTTATCTAGGCCCATGGCAATGCGTTTAGGGTCACCATGTTCAATGCCGGCATTCTCGGTTGGGTAAACAAAAATGCCACTAACCCGGCTGCCCAGTTTGCCATCTTCCATATTGGCGAATGTTTTCAGCAGGTCTCCGAAGACTTCAATGGTTTCCTCTGAAGGGAAATGGTCTATAAACAGCAAACGTAACGACTTATCATCACCATTGGCGTCTTTGTAATCAGCCCTCAACATATCCATAATCCGATTGTCGCGCATGAGATGCTCGTACTTGCGGGTATATGCCCAAGCATGGTCAACGAGCGTGCCATCTTCATTCACGGCTTCGGGTCGCAAACGAACCCACGCTTGGTCTTGCTCTTCACGGATAATTTCGGGGAAGTAGAGCCGTTTCGACGGCGTAAAATGCCATTCGTGCAGCTGTTTTACCTTGGTGTAGCGTTCACGTCGTCTGATAGGCAGCAACGGAATAAAACCGAAGAAACCAGGTTTTGGAACGTGCGGCGCATTATCTTTGCCTGGTATCGTGCGAGTTGTCGTAGTGGTCGTGAAAGTAGTTTGACCCGGCGTTTCAACTTGGGCAGATAATGAAACCCCGCGGTTTTCTTTGCTGGTAAAGAGATTCTTTATTTTTTGGACTAAGCCTGGCGAAACCGGTCGTCCGCTATCGACGGCGACAACTGCAGCTTTGACAGTTTTAAACCCTTCAGCTTGTGCACTCGCCTCGACGTCGGCTGCTTGCTCGGGGTTAAGGACGTGTTCCACAGAGCTTTCTTGCAATTTGGAACTGTCAACCGTAAACCCTTCATCCGTTAGGGCTTTTTCAGCTGCCTGAGCACGATCATGGCCAAGCTTATCATTCTCACCATCAGCCACGCCGATCGACTGTTCCGAACTCCATTCATCTGAGGTATTGCCAACCAGGCTGACTTCATCAACTTTGGCTCCTTGTTGTTCCGCGCTATGGATACTATCGATGAACTGACGGATAACAATTGGGTCCACTGTGGTTGCCCCGACTTCATTATTGGTGGCGGCAGTGACGCTGATTGTCCTTACTTGGCCTGGCACAGGTACCGTATGTGTTTCGGTGACTTTCTGGTCTTCTACTGGGTCAAAAACACGGTAGATTGCATGGCCAGCAGCTTCGGCACCAGCCACAATTGTCTCGCGGTTACCAGCGGCATTAAACAGCGCCAGTGACCCGAGGGTGACTGCTGCAGCCGTGCGTGGCCTGATTAACCACTCACGCAATCTGCGCCAGCGGGTGACTTCTTTAACACCGGAAGGTACTCGTTCAATGGCAGGAAAGGTAAAGCCGCTGGGTCGCAGTGCAAGGCGGGTCCTCGGACCTTCGTCCGGCTCAAAGCGGTCAATCAAAAACTCGCCCATGACGTCTTGTGACTCCAAGTCAGGCATAACGTCTGTACCGGGCAGTGAATAAATATTTTCGACTAAGGCATCAGGTTCGTGAAGAACGGGTTGTCTGATGTCCTGCGCGGCAGTCTCTGGATCTGTGTTAGACATGCGGTTCCTTCCATGTGCATCTGAGTGCAAATTAAACATTAATATTTACAAAAAAGCAATATAATTCTCTATTTTTAATATGTGTTAAATAGACACCTTTTATAAGTGTTAAATAGACACCTTTTATAAGTGTTAAATAGGAAGATTTGTTTACAAATGCTTATTTTTGCGAGTTATTCGAACAATTGTTTTAAGAAGTGGGCTGCTGAACGATGTTTGGCTGTAAACCGCACCTTCAACAGATGAGCCCTTCATAGTACGACAGAATTCCACGCAATGCAAGCCCCAGCAATTAACAGCTGAATGAGAGGCAAGGAGACATATGGAATGAAGTATGTCATAGTATAGTTTATGACCGGTGAGAATTCTGATGCCTCAGTTCCAATAACTCAGCCCGAAGGCGGACCGCATGAAGAGGGCAATGAAAGGCTCGCGTTTCTTCGTGAGATGTTTTTAGAGTTGGCTGCTGTCGATGAAGACATGGCCAGTAAATATGTCAGGCATGGCGGCGGCATACGCCTTTGCCTTAACGAGATGCAGCAATTGTCAGAGCCTAGTGAGTACGATGTACGAATTGAACAAGCTCGTAGTGATTACCTTCAAATGCTTTTGAGGCGACCTCATGTAAGGCGTCGTAACGGTAAACACAAAATTGATGAGCTCCAGGCAACTTATGTTGATGCCATTATGGGGAAGGTCGAAGCTGTACTCGATGCTCAAACGAACGAAGACGCACTTCGCTTGTTCCAAATGCCTACCATTATTGAAAAAACAAGCTTTGTCGATGACCAAGAACTGGGTTTAGGACAACTGGCCGGCAATCATCTCTATGTTCTCGCCGACACTGCTTTAAAAGAGCATGTCCAAAGACGTAAACTCATTGACGATTACAGGCACAGACATGGTCTTGGACGTGTTGTCGGCAACAGAGCTGTGCGGGTGGCTTTGGCGGGAGGAGTATTCGCTGCGTCGTTATCACCAAAAATGCATTTATTTTCTGAGTATGTCGAGTCAGAAGTGAACAACATTGATTTAGGACTGCAAATTCTGTCTGGTTTGATACTGGCTTTAGAAGCACCAGAAGTCGTTCGTCTTGGCGTCCTGGACCTAAAACACGCTAGAGCCACCAATGCTTTACATGATCAGATCGCCAGCACTAAACAAGACACCGATTTAGCACTAAGAATAGTTTATAACGCTACCCGGTATGGAGGCAGACACGAAGCGAATCTTGTTAGCCGGCGTTTTGGAACAGATGATAAGGGCGAAAACCTAAGACGCTTTGAAGAGCTCGATCATGAGTTCCAACACCTCAATAATGACCCCGGCGGCAAACCATATTCAGGTGAGCAGGCTCTTGGTTATGCGGCAAGACTACTTATTGAGCGCCGACAACAGCTGTTAGATATTGTTGATACCAACAAGAGTGCCAACGAGCGGCGTGAAGCATATCTTACCCTGACGCGTGAAATTGTCGAAGAAGATTTAGCTCGCATGCGCAAGGGCCTTAGCGTCAATAAATTAAGACGAGTTGT
>DATIHS010000005.1:0-12875 GCA_035480475.1 Patescibacteria group bacterium | reverse complement strand
TTTACTTAATATAGTCGTGGAGTTTTTTGGCGTCTTTATGCTTGCGAAGTTTGGCCAAGGCTTTGGCTTCGATTTGGCGGATGCGTTCGCGCGTGACGCTGAACTCTTGCCCGACTTCTTCTAGCGTGTGGCTCTTGCCGTCTTCCAGGCCAAAGCGCAGCTTGAGGATCTTTTGTTCACGTTCGGTCAAAGCGCCGAGCATGTCTTTGACGTGTTCTTTGAGGAGCTGGTTGGTGGCGGACTCTTCTGGGCTGATGGTGTCTTCGTCTTCAATGAAGTCAGCCAGGACTGAATCTTCCTCGTCGTCACGGACTGAGGCATCGAGTGAGCTAATGTCCTGTTTGATCTTCATGATATGTTCGACTTTGTCGACATCGATTTCCATAGCCTGGGCAATTTCTTCGTTGGTCGGTTCCCGGTTGAGCTCTTGGGTCAAACGGCGCTGGGTTCTTAACAACTTGTTGATGGTTTCTACCATGTGCACAGGGATACGGATGGTGCGGGCTTGATCAGCGATGGCACGGGTAATGGCTTGGCGGATCCACCAGGTCGCGTAGGTCGAGAACTTGAAGCCTTTGTCGGGGTCAAATTTCTCGACGGCACGTAATAAACCGGTGTTGCCCTCTTGGATGAGGTCCAGGAGATCCAGGCCGCGGCCGACGTAGCGTTTGGCGATGGAAACGACAAGGCGCATGTTGGCTTCTGCCATTTGGTCTTTGGCGCGCTTTTCACCAGCAACAACGCGCTGGGCCAAGGCTAACTCTTCTTCAGCAGTCAACAAGGGGATCTTACCGATTTCACGCAGATACAAACGCACTGAGTCATCGGCGATGTCGTCGAGGTACATCTTTTCATCAATGACTATTTCCTCATCGTCTTCGACAGCCCATTCGTCAGTGACTCCGGGTTCGGTTGTCCCGCTAATTTCAATATTGGCGTCGGCCAGTTCGGTATAGAGCTGGTCGAGAATATCGACGTTTTCAGGCGTATCAGGGATGGCGCTAAAGATGTCCCGTTGGTCAATGCGGTTGTCTTTTTTGGCTTTTTCAACTAGTTCATCTTTGGCGGCTGTTAAGGTGGGGTCAATCACCGCATCTGGTGTAGGTGTTTCGTCTTTTGGCATTAAAAATTCTCCTGACTGTGCTTAAGTAATGCATCGAGTGCCTTCACGCGAGCCAGGAGTTTTTGCGACATTGCGTCGTCACTGTCCTGAAGGGCGTTGGCAAGTTGGGCCTTTTTGATTTTGACAAAAATATCGATTAGGCGGATCCTGAGCCGATTGGCTTCGTAACGTGCCTCGTGCTCATCTAGATCATTAAAAAGCGCCTCGTATTGTAATGCTATTATTTTAACATAGTCTGTAATCTGGCGCAAAAGTGGGGCATGATTGATGTCACCATCAAACTCAGGGTGGGTTTGAAGGTACTCCAAGAGCTGCTGGCCAGTTTCTTGGGGTAGCATTTCCGTATCGAGCAATTCAAGCTGGTCACGCAAGGTGGGACGCATGAGAGTAAGTGCTAATAGGTGGTCCTGGGCTTTGGCCCACTCCAGCTGCTGCTGGTCATTTTGCACACTGTTTGTACTCACTTTCTTGCGCAGCCGCACTGGAGCCTGGTTGTTGGCTAATTTTGTGTCCAGTGCCTCCACCCTTACCCCCGTTATACGGGCTAATTCCTGGATGTAGTGGTCTTGTTCAACAGCGTCTTGCAGGCTACGGATGGTTGGCAATAAGATGTCGCTAAAATGTCGTTTGCCCTGCCCCGTACTCAGGTCCAATTGAGCTTGGTAGCGCTCAATGAGCCAATCCAAGGCATACTGTGGCTCCTGGGTGGCCTCTTCCCATAATCCAGGGTTTTTGCGAATTAGTTCATCGGGGTCCTTGGCTTCTGGCAAGTTGATAATACTGAGGCTGACATTGGCTTTGCTCGCAATCGGAATAGCGCGCTCAGTAGCTGCAATACCCGCTTTATCGGCATCAAAGGCCAGACGAATATCACTGGCAAAACGGCCAATAGTTTTGAGGTGGGGTTCAGTGAGGGCCGTGCCGGCTGTGGCTACCACATTGGTAATACCGGCTTGATGGCTGGCAATAACGTCAAGGTTCCCCTCTGTTAAAACAGCAAAACCCTGGCGACGGATCTGGTCTTTGGCCAAGTGCAGACCATACACATGTCTGGACTTGTCATACACCAGGGTTTGGGGCGTATTGATGTATTTAGGAGCATCCGGTTCATCTTCCAGCAGGCGTGCCGTAAAACCGATAACATTCCCTTGTGGGTCCTGCAAAGGAATCATCAGGCGGCCACGGAACATGTCACTTGGGCCTCGGTAACGTTTAACCAGCACTCCGGCCTGTTGTAGCTCTTTCTCGCTAAAACCTTTTTTAGTCAAAAACTCCTTGAGGGCCACGCCGGTGTTCGGGGCATAACCTAAGCGAAAAGCCAAAGCCGTATCTTTGGTGAACTGACGTTCATTAAGGACATAGGTCAGGGCTGTTTTGTTTTTGCTGAACTGGACCTGGTAAAAGCGTGCTGCTGCTTCCAGCGCCTCATGTAAACGCGCCTTTAACTTGGCATTACTCTGGGAACGTCCCTTATATTGGTCGAGGTCGATGCCGGCTTTGCGGGCCAACAGCTCCAGTGCCTCCCGAAAGTCGACGCCCTCCATTTCCATGACAAAACTAAACATGTTACCGCCCTTACCCGAGCTGAAGTCATGCCAGATCTGTTTTTCGGGGCTCACTATAAAGCTCGGTGTTTTTTCTTCACCAAATGGACTGAGGCCTTTGAAGTTGCGGCCGGCACGTTTTAGTTGGACGTATTCACTAATAACGTCCTCGATAGCGAGACGGCTTTTTATATCCTCCGTGGCATCCATACCCCAAGTTTGGCATCAGTTTGGTTACCTGTCCAGTAAGCCAGTGCCTTGCTCGTTATTCCCTACTTCTAGTATGCTTATGCTTATGCCACCTCAGGAAGCCCCGCCAGCGCCGCCACCAATGACGCCGCAGCACAACCCGTACCAGTTTATTACCAATCCCAACAAGCCCGCCCGTCGTAGTGGTTTTGTTGGCTCACTAAAGCAGCGACTATTGATTGCTTTTGTCGGTTTGGCCATTTTGCTGATTGTCGCAGTCCTCGTTATTAACCTCTTGAGCAGTGGTGGCAACGGACCCAAGGAAGAGTACGTCAGCCTTCTGCAACAACAGACAGAACTCGTGCGCGTGAGCGATATTGGCACCCAAAAAGCCCATGGTGCCGACGCCAAGGGTTTAGCCATTACCGTCAAATATACTATGGAGTCTCAGCAACCCACTTTGATAAAATTGGCCAAAAAGACAGGTGCCGACACCAGCACTAAAACGCTTGGCGCTGGCAAAAACAGCCAAACGGATAGTGCGCTTACAACAGCCGACCAAACGAACCAATTTGACGCTGTTTTTACGAAAACCGTTCAAGACGCTTTGCGGAAGTACACACAAACGCTCACCAAGCTGAACAGTGAAAGTAGCCGGGCTTCCACCAAGCAAACCCTAACTGCCTATGATTCCCAGTTAGAGGTGTTAATTCCCGAGCAGCAGAAGACCGATTCGGGCGTCGGCCAGTAGTCAGTCGCCAATATGCGGCACGTCTTCGGCAATGCCGGCCACAAGGTTGTAGCTGTGAAGGATCAGGCCTTTGACTTCATCCCAGTTGAGCTGGCCGCTCAAAACCAGCGTGTTCCAGTGTTTTTTATTTAGGTGGTACCCTTCCATGACCGATTCGTAGCGCTCGCGGAGGATTTTGGCTAGCAGCGGGTCACACTTGAGACTGATGCGCACCGGATCCTTCCCTTCACTGATCAGGGCAAACATTTTATCTTTAACTTTATAAACCGCCACCCCTTCGCCAAAAGGATAATCAAGCCGGGCGTTTGGCATGCTAAGAACGTATTTTTCTACAGTCTTATGATCCATCGCTTTGTTTGAACCAGTCGAGATAGTAATCGAGTTCGGCAATACTGGCCTGAATGTCTTCAAAAGCCCGATGGACTTCTGGCTTTTCAAAATTAAGCCCGTATTTGCCCTGCATGACGAGTTTCCAGCTGCTGACATCGAGCATACGGTAATGCAATAACAGGTCAAGATTGGGTAGCCATTGTTTGATAAAACCACGATCATTATGGATAGAGTTGCCGGCTAGGATGGCCAGTTCTTTGCCAAAATGCGCCTTTACTAATTCAATTAACTCTTCTTCCACTTGGGCAGGGTCCTTGCCTTCGTCGATTTTTTGGATGAACTGGTCGCGGTTTTCTGGAAAATCTTTCCACCAGATGTTGGCTTGCATCCGTCTGACGACTAAGTCTTTGTCCTGCTTTAGGCACGCTTCGTAGCTAGCGAGGGTTTTAAAGTTAAAATCAGTGACTTCAACGGCCACTTCGAGAATGACGTCTTCGAGCGGGTCCAGCCCAGTCATCTCTAGATCAATCCAAAGTAGTTTGGTGGGTAGGGTGGTATCGGCCATAGTTACTGGAGATTATACCTTACTGCTGCCCCAGCTGCTGTAAGGTCTGGGCCCAATTCATGCGGTCTTTAACAGCTTGCTCGGTAGCGGCATCGGCCTTATGGGTAACTTGTTTGTAGCCGCTGTTCCCGGCTACCACATCATATTTAAGGTTGAGCTTCACCTTGTGCAAGCCTTGCTTCTCGGCCTGCGCGAGACAATCGTCGTGAAAGGCGGCACATGACGGGCCCAAAGCAAGCCACTTGGCGACATTGTCGTCGTATTGCACCGACAACGTTGTATCGATGCTGGCACCGCGTTGCGTTTCGGCATCAAGTTGGTCAAAAATGAAGTTGCCCATGGAATAAACAATCAATTTACCCTTGTAGACTTCGGTATTCTGGACCCAGTGGGGGTTATTGGCAATCAGGAATTCAGGGCCCCGGTCAACAATACTGTGGGCAATTTCCACCTGGTTTGGCAGAGCCTGAGCATGATACTCGGCACCCATTTCGGCAAACGCAAAAACCGGCATGATCGCGGCGTATTTATCCATAACTTCCAGTTCACCCGGACGAACGTCGGGACGATTAAAATAGTGCCAGCCACAGAAAGCGATTGGTAAGGTGGCTTTTTCTTCAGACTTGTCAGATTTTTGCACGTGCACCGGAAAGGCCAGGATTTCACACACGTTCGCGGCATCAGCCGGGTCAAACGTGCCAAAATATTGGACGCCGGCATCTTTAAGATGTTGGCGTGTCTCGGCCAAGCCGGTTTCGCCGTCCTGATTATCGGTGTGGTTATTTGCTAAATCGAAAATGCTGAAGTACTTGGTGGCGAACGGCAAAAACTCGGGCCGGCAGTTAAAAACTAAGTTATTGACTTGAGCGGCCCATGGGACAACATTATTGGTAATAGGACATTCAAAATCCGTTGACCAAGCATCGTATTGACTACGGTTAAAGGTGTCAAGTTGGCTGAATGGTTGGTTATAGTCACCGTTAGCCTGCTGTTCAACAGCGCGGGCCCACACGACCGTACCATTGATCAAGTAATGGGCCGTAACTGTCTGGTTGGCGGCTGACTGAGACGGCGTGGAAATTTTGGGCGCTGCGCCTAAAGCCGATTTTGCTGGCGTCCGTTTGAGCCACAAAAAACCTGCTGCTGTGACAGCAACGAGAGGAATGATAGCTAGAAGCAACAGGTGTTTCCTCTTGCTGCTTGAGGTTCGATCGTACCGCCGGGACATACCCGTATTATAATGAACCCATGAAGAAAAAGTTGCTGATCGGCGTCCTGCTCGTGATCGCCTGTTTGGCATATTTTATTCTGGGCGGGCGCAAGTCCAGCGCACCAGGTAATTCTTCGACACCACCGAACGGCCAATCTTCCAGCAGTACTACAACGCCCAAAGATAACTTTAATAAGCAAACGCACCCAATTGACAAGGCTGGCAGCATCTGGTGGATCGTGAGCAAGGTTAGGCCCTTGGAGCCACTCAATTACGCCCCAGATGACCTCGTAACACCTGTGGTGCCGCTGCGTGCAAATGCTAATAGCTCGGAAATGCGACTTCGCGAAGAGCCGGCTGCGGCATTAAGAGCAATGGTTGCGGATGCAAAAAAAGCAGGCATCAGTTTAATACTGGTGAGTGGCTATCGCTCGTATCAATTGCAAGTTAGTGTCTATAATGGCTACGTCCAGCAATATGGTCAGGCCGGTGCCGATAAACAGAGCGCACGTCCGGGAACGTCAGAGCATCAAACAGGTTTAGCCGCCGACCTTGGAGCCGCCAACGGAAAATGTGAGCTCGAACAGTGTTTTGCCGATACGTCTGAAGGTCATTGGATTGCTGATAATGCTTACAATTATGGCTTCATCCTGCGTTATGTATCAGGGAAAGATGCCGTTACAGGCTATGAATACGAGCCATGGCATGTCCGTTATGTGGGTAAAGACCTTTCCATGGAAATGCATAAAGAAAACATCCAGACATTGGAAGAATTTTTCGGCGTCGTCCCTGCTTCCCAACCGTATTAGCGACTGTCTTAATAAGCTGACGAGGTAATGACTTTAACAGGGATGAATTTGGTAATAATGCCAGTGATTCGGCTGGTTTGGGCTGCTACGGTCGTATTATTCTGTGAATTGGCAAGTTGGGCTGATGCTTGATCCAGCGGATAGAGTTTAAAGTTCTTGCGGGAATTGACGTCATTACTGGCTTTTTGTTGGGCCGTCCATTCGTAGTGCATGTAAACCGGCAACAGCTTAGGGTCACTAATCTTTTGGGTGGCCACATCAAAGTCCATAATAGCCATGCCGCCTATAAGGTTTTCAACCGGTAGCTCAGAGTTTAAAAAGTTCCCTAGCGAGTACCATACCAGCGTCTGGTGGCCACCCTGCCCGTTCAAGACTTTGGCTGGCTGCAACACATGGGGGCCACCGCCAACGACAACGTCGGCATTTTTGTCGGCCAGGTGCTGGGCAATGCGATCTTGGTCGCCGTTGATATCACCACTGTTTTCACTGCCCCAGTTCATGCTCACGATGACTAAGTTGGCATTTTTATGGGCTTCGTCGAGCTGTTTATCGGCCAGGCTGTCGCTGTAGAGGTTAATACTAAAGGGTTGAGCGTCTTTATTGGCGGTACTTGTGGTATAAGCCAGGTAGGCGAATTTAAGGCCTTTAACGGTGAAGTAGTTGATCTTGGACTGCTCATCGGTGCTTCTGCTGGCGCCAGATACCGCGAGCACATTTTTTTGCTGGTCCCAAGTGGAGCGAGTGGCGTCGATAGCCGGTTGGCCTTTGTCGTTTATGTGGTCACTAGCCAGATTCACGACGTTACAGCCAAGGCCTGCAAGGCCCGTCGACCACGATAGCGGAGCGTTAAAGGTGGGAAAGGCACTGATAGCAAGGCCGTTTTTGTCGCCACCACCCGGTGTCGATTCGTTGCATAACCGGATATCGGCCTTATCAAAAAACGGTTTAAAATTATCCATCATTGGCAGATAGTCGTAGCTGCCATCAGTCTTTTTGGCAGCGTTGTTAATGGACTCAAACGCCAAGTTGTCGCCTATGGCGATAAAGCGAACCGTTCCGGTGGGCTTGCTGGCCGACTTAGTATTTGCAGTTTGGCTGGCTGCTGGGGTGGCAGCTTTAGATTGGCGTTTTTGATAGAACTTATAGCCTGCCCCGGCCGCTGCGGCCAAGACTAATAAAAAGACTAGGAGCAATAAGAACCGTTTGAACTTTTTGCCACGGCGACGTTTTGTCTTAGAGGGCCGAGATTTTGGCAGGGTCGAGGCGGTTTTAGTCACTGGACGTAGAGCGGGCTGTGGTGATGCAGCTTGGGGTGGTGGTGCGGTCGGCTGAGGCGCTACTGGACGTGGTGCCAAAGGCCTCGGTCGGGGGCGTGGTGGTGGCGTGTAGTCTGTCCCCCGAGGACGAGCTCCCCTAAACCGGTTCCGAATGTCATCATCCATCCGTCTTTGTCCCTTTACCCGACTTGCTCGGCTCAAATGCCAGACAGGTCGAGTTAATACAGTAGTGCTGACCCGTTGGTGAAGCTGGGTCGCCATCAAATACATGACCTAAATGGCCGCCGCAGGTTTTACAGACTACCTCTGTACGGTGCATGCCGAAGCTGCTATCGTCTTTGAGCTCAACTTTGCCAGCATCAATAACGTCAGCAAAGCTTGGCCAGCCCGCCAAGCCCGGTACGCTGGACTCATATTTATCGTGACTGCTAAATAGAACAGTGCTGCAAGCAGCGCAAGTAAAGTTACCGTCGCGGTTTTCGTTCAAGAGTGCACCCGTAAAAGGGGCCTCGGTGCCCTTTTGGCGCAGCATACGATACTGCTCAGGGGTTAAGCGCTGTTTCCACTCCTCGTCATTTAGTTGTATAGCGTCCAATGGCTTACGTGCTCTTTTTCCGGTCGAGCTTGTCGAGTTTGAGGCTTTTGACGACAAAGTACACAATAAAGACGATGATCAAGAAGCTGATGAGGTCGTTCACAACGTGTCCGTAGCCAACTTTGCTGGTGCAACTACTGTCCGTAGCGTGACGGATACAGATAAACTTGGTGCTCAAATCCGGACCGCCGGATAAAGCCCCCACAAGTGGGTTAAAGATATTGTTCACTAAGGAGTCAACAACACTTTTTGCGGCAACACCCAAAATCAAACCAATCGCCAGGCCAACGACGCCTTGTTCACGGATAAAATCCACAAAACCTTGGAGCCAGTGCGGCGCTTTGATTGGGGGTAAGGTTACGACTATACCCTCTTCTTTCCTAACCACCCGCTTGCGTGATGTTTCATCAGCTTCAGCCATTACATCTTCTCCCTGTTAATGAGATTATTGTATCACTTTCGGGCGGCCACAAGGCGCTGCATAGCCACGGCAAAAGCAGCTTCTTTGAGCGATATATGGCGCGCTTGCACCTCTGACCACGCGGCCTCAACGGCTGGTACCAAATAACGTTCCAACTCTTGGTTTACCTTGGCTTCATCCCAGTGTTCACTCTGACGGTTTTGCAGCCATTCTAGGTAGCTCACAATGACCCCTCCAGCGTTAGCTAAAACATCTGGAATGATGGTGACGCCCCGTTCAGTCAAGAGGTCGTAGGCTTTGTCCGAAATAGGTCCGTTGGCAAGCTCAAGGACAATAGACGCCCGCACCTTTGCCGCATTTTCCTCTGTTATAACATCACCTAGCGCTGCCAGGACGAGAATATCAACCTCCTCGGCTAAAAGCTGCTCATTGCTGATCGCCACAGTGTCGTCATCTTTGTCGGCGTAGTTAATAAGCTTGTTGCCTTGCCGTTTGTAAACAGCCAACCCATCGGCATCAAGGCCAAAGCCTGCACTGATACCACCGCTGCTATCGGTTGCTGCGGTCAATTGTAGCTTGGGCAGTTCGGTTTCGGCAATTGTGCCAAAGAACAGTCCCACGTTGCCAAAGCCTTGTATGGCATAACTTAGCTCTTTTTTGGCGAGCTTCATATGCTTTAACACCGTTTGCAGGGCTAAGACACCGCCGCGGCCGGTGGCAGCTTCACGACCCATGCTACCCCC
Organism: Patescibacteria group bacterium; assembly: GCA_035480475.1. Taxonomy (GTDB): domain Bacteria; phylum Patescibacteriota; class Saccharimonadia; order Saccharimonadales; family DATIHS01; genus DATIHS01. Next base: position 3,318 of record DATIHS010000005.1, on the reverse strand, counting down.
GTTTGCCACGCTCTTTCCGGTAAAGCTGGCCTTGCTGGTATCGCCCGTGATCTGCTCGTATTCGTCAACCATCCAATCTATGATCTGGGCATTGGTATTCACGTCGGGCGCTGGCACATCTTTTTCTGGCCCAATGTGGGGTTCTAGGTGACGGGCATACGCCCGCGATAACTCTTCTAGCTCAGCCGCTGAGAGTTGGCGAGGGTCAACCACTACCCCGCCCTTGCCCCCACCAAGCGGCAAGCCAACCGCCGCCGTCTTAAGGCTCATGAGCGTAGCCAGAGCGCGGACTTCATCGAGGTTAACTTCCGGATGAAAACGGATTCCACCCTTATAGGGACCCAGGCTATTGTTATGTTGCACGCGGTAGGCTTTGTGGGCCTTCCCATTACTCAGCTTGATATCAAAAACGTGTTCATGGTCAATGCTGAGCACATAATCAATCTCTTCCCGGCTTAAGCCCAGGTTTTGCCCGACTCGTTCAATCAAATGCTGCGCCGATTCTAACATGCTACCTCCGGTTTGCAGGTTTGATTGTACGCTTAAATAAAGGTAGAAACTATTGTAAAAAGAGCCCTTTTACAGGGTTGTGTGTTGGTTTAAAAAGTCTTCCGCGCGGTAGTGAATAATACGCCGCTGGTCGGCGTCGAGTTTGTGCATTTGGCCAATGGCCGCGCGCATATGAGGGTTTTTGCCCAGGGTTACCTGATGTTTCTCCACAAAGCGCCAGAACAGGCCGTCCCAAATGTCTGACCATGTGCCACGTTCATAATTGCTCATCTCAAGCAGCGTTTCGCTGGTGCAGAAAGCCGGGGCCGTATCGGTGGCGCCGCTTTCAAACAAGCTATGTCCATATACATTTGGCACGGTTGTCCAATCATAGCTGTCAATTGATAGTTCCGTGAACCAGCGGTACATTTCGTCTGGATGGATTTCACACAGCATCATTAAGTTGCCGGCAATTATGCGTTGTTCAGCTTGATGTGCATAGCCATGCTGCTGCAGTTTGCGGGCCAGGTCATCAAGCGGCGGTATTCCGGTGTTGCCGTGGTACCAGGCACTCGTAAGACGTCGTTTGTGGCCAAATTCGTTCTGGCTACGCAAATCGTGGGCACGAATGGTGTATTCGCCTCTCGTGAACTCGCGCCAGCCGAGCACTTGACGGATAAAGCCTTCCAAGCTGGCCATGGGGAGCTCTGCTTTTGCATGTTGTGCTAGTGCCGCTTCAACAACTTGCTGGGGCTTGAGTAAGCCCGTATTCAAGCTGCTCGCAAGCAAGCTGTGGTAGAGCCATGGTGAACGGGGGTCGATGGTTTGCAAATAGGTACCATATTGTTCAAGACGGTTAGCTACAAAATCTTCAAGCCAGGTTTTGGCTTCGTCATGACTGGTTGGCCAAATAAAGTCAGTGCTACCGGGATTATCCGGAAAATGTTCTTCAACCCATTTAATAGCCTCGGCCACATACTTGTTGTCCCCAAAAACGGGGAAGCTTGGCAAGGTTTCGTCCGCCGCCAAACGCTTGGGTGTGTCATTTACGAACGTCCATTTGCCGCCAACCGGCTTGTAGTCTTCACTAATGAGCACATTAAAGCGTTCGCGCTGCCACTGATAGAATTCGGCGAAGGGTTGTTTGTGTGCCGTTCCAAAGTAATCACGCACTTCCTGCTCTTTCAGGTAAAAATTGGGGCTAGCAAGGAATGTCAGGTTTGGCAGGTCATCGCGTTCGCGCCGGGCTTGGAGCAACCGTTTCGTCAAGGCCTCGTCGGTCGGGTCCAGTACAAAAATTTGTTCAGCTCCCTTGACGCGATCAAGAATATCGCCGCTTTGCATAAAAACGTCGAGGTCGATATATTCAACCTTAATACCAGCGGGCCATAAAACTTCTTCTACATAACGGCGCATGCTAGCACGATGCAAGATGAGCCGTTGCTTATGCATCCGCGCCGCGTGCTGCTGGTCAACCCCAAAGAACAGTGGGTCTTCCATGAGCACAACGGTCTCGACTTTGGGCAAGTCCGACACCTCGTATAGTTGATGAGGATATAAAAGTAGAGCCGATTTCATACTTATTACGCTTATTGTAGCGTATTTTAGGTATTTTTCAGCCGCAAATAGTGCTCGAACTAACCAATTTTAAGTTGTTCGTGCGTCGTCGTAGTCGTTGAGGATCTTTACGATGTCCTCCGGGGTGTAGGCAATGGCGTCAGGGTGGTTCGGTGCGAGCATTTCTTCAGGATGGAAGCCCCATGTGACCGCTAATGAATGTATACCAGAGCGTTTGGCGGCTTGGATATCGCGCATTTCGTCCCCTATAATCCACGTCTGATCAGGACTTAGACGCTTCTGGCGCAGCAAGCGCTTAATGGCCTGGGCTTTGCCGAATAATTTAGAGCTTCTTAGGACCGTAACATCTTTGGTTACGTTGCCTTTGTCGACGACGGCCTGTACAACAACTTGCGAGTTAGTACTCAGGACGTATAGTTGGTGCCCTGCTGTATGTAGCTGTTCGACCACTTTATCCATCCCTTTATATAAGCCAAACCTATGCGTTTCGGTCGCAAGTAATTGGCGACCAATGTTCAAAAAACGAGGCACTTGATAGGGTTTGATGCCGGTAAATTTAAGCATTGCACCAAAACGCATCCGTCGGACTTTTTCCCAGCCTTCATCACTGACAGGCCTTAGGCCGTAGTCAGCCGCATGGAGGTTGTAGAGCTCCCGCATAACCTTAAAACTGTCGGCCAATGTCCCATCAAAATCAAAAATAATCACCACTACATACGCTCCGGAGCCGGAATATTTAGGAGTTCCAGGCCGTTCTTAAGCATGTTGGCGTAGGCTTTAACGAGATTGAGCCGTAAGTCTTGCCTATCGTCGCCCAAAACACGGTTGTGCTCATAAAAACTGTTGAAAATCTGGGCCAGTTCATATAGATAAGTACAGATGTGGTGTGGCATTAACTCAACTACGGCTTTGTCAACAACTTCAGTGTATTCACTCAGCTTGCGTATTAGGCTACGCTCACCAGGTTCGAAACCCGTTAGGGGAACCTGTGGAACTTCTGGTGCTTTAGCCAAAATAGAGCGCGCCCGGGCGTGGGCATACTGCAAATAAGGTCCGCTGTTCCCTTCCAAAGCCACTGATTCTTTCGGGTCATAGATGATGTCACCGCCAATACGGGTTTTGAGGAAGGCGTATTTAATAGCTGCCAACACCACCTGGTCATCAACGGGCCGACCGGAAGCTTCAATCGCTTGGGCTGTTACATCAATAACCTCTGTGGCAGGAATAATGTTACCTTTACGGCTGCTCATT
>DATIHS010000004.1:0-5316 GCA_035480475.1 Patescibacteria group bacterium | reverse complement strand
CTCAAGTTCTTCCGCCAGGCCCGACAGGCCAAAGCAGACTTTGTGGTATTAGAGGTCAGCAGCCAGGCGTTGCAGCAGCACAAACTCGTGGGCATTCCCGTGGAGGTTGCCATCATGACCAATCTGACCCAAGACCATCTGGACTATCACGGAACAATGGAACGGTATGCCGAGGCCAAAGCACGGTTGTTTAACAACTACACCACCCCAAATTACTGCATCTTGAATGTTGATGACAACTGGTACGATTTTTTCCTGTTGGAGGCAGTAGGGCAGGTAGTCGGTTACGGCCAGTCAGCTGACAGTACTGAACGCATCCAGTTTGTTAAAAATGCGCCAGATGGTTCGAGCTGGGGGTTGCGTAACGGCGATAAAAGCATGGCTTTGCAAACGCATCTAGCGGGATTATTTAACGTATATAACGCCAGCGCGGCGGCAACGGCTGGCTTGGCCCTTGGTCTCAAACCTGAAGTAGTGGCAGAGGGAATTGCGGCTCTCACACTGGTGCCGGGTCGCATGGAGACGATCGATAAGGGGCAGGACTTTACTGTTTGGGTAGATTTTGCCATTACCCCTGATGCACTCGAGAAGGTTTTGACAGCTGGCCATGAGACCGCCAAGGGTAAAGTCCGGGTGGTGTTTGGGGCCACCGGTGACCGTGACAAAGTAAAACGTCCACTTATGGGCGAGGTGGCAGCCAAGCTAGCAGACGCTATTTACCTCACTGACGACGAAACGTATACGGAGGATCCAGATACCATTCGCCAAGCCGTTTACCAAGGAGTTAAAAAGGCCAAAGGTACCAAAAAAACAAAAGTTATTCCCGACCGCCAAGAAGCCATTAAAACGGCATTTAAAGACGCCAAAAAAGGTGATATTGTTATCTTAGCTGGCATTGGCCATGAAGACACCCGAAACATGGGCGGCAAAAGCATCCCATGGGACGAGCGAGAAATAGCAAAAAGCCTGCTATAAGCATTGCAAAATAATTAAAAACATGGTAAAATAGTCGATTATGAAGAAAGAAAGTCGTGGGCGGCGCGAGCATCCAGCTGCGCACCACACGAACAGAGATTTGGCTTGTCTGTTTCCAGAGCTGGCCATTCCTGCTGCCGATGTTTCGCGTTGCAACGATTCGTGGCGATTGGCGGGCCTAACAGATAAAGGACGTCGAGCTGCAGGCAATATGCTTGATATCATTGATGCGTTAGGCAAGCGGTATGCCCGCATGGCGGAGATCCTGCAAAAGGGTGGCACGTTTAGCAATCTCGACATTGACCAGTTATTACGCGAAGATCATCACTGGGGTAAAATCAGTGATGATGAACAGACTGAAGCCCGCGATGCATGGTATGGCGCGTCTGAACGACTTATAGCAATGACTGGAGAAGCTAGTGAAAACCCCCGTCTTCGGAAAGCTACATACAAAGCCTATGGCGCAAGAAAAGCAGGTATTGGTCTTCATCGCGACTCAAACTTTCCTAACAATGATACCCAAGAAGTGGCCAGTGTTGGCCTTCGTGGGGTAAACAGATTTTCCGTATGGGCTGTGCCTGAGTCTCTTGGGCTCGAGGTTGAAGAATATGTTGGTAAGTTAGTAGACCCAGAAGTTGGTATTACTGTAAGACATGACGATCAGGTTATGCGCCTTAAACCAATTTCTACAATGTCGCAAGCAGCAGGTGACATCGTACATATCGATGAGGCCTATGGCAGGTGGATAAGTGATGACCTTGGCGCTATGACAGTTTGGCATTCGGCCCAAAGGGCTGGTGAAGAAACTCGAATAGGTGCAATTATTAGGTCATAGTTGACCGCAAATTGGCAGTCGGGTATAGTGAGTGCTAACGAGCGGCACTCGCTTTTCTAAAGTCCGCTCTTGCTTGAAAGCTTAATAGGAGGTTCTAACATGGGTGTACCGATCCAACCGTTAGCAGATTATGTTGTGGCCCAACAAGAAGCGGCTGAAACCAAGACCGCAAGTGGCTTGTACTTGCCAGGTGGCGCCCAAGAAAAGCCCAAAGTGGCCAAAGTAGTGGCAGTCGGGCCTGGCGTCAAAGAAGTAAAAGCGGGCAACCGCATTATTTATAAAGGTTACAGCACAACTGACGTAAAAGTCGGTTCAGAAGAATACATACTGGTTAAAGAGGAAGACGTCCTCGCGACGGTTAAATAGGAGGATACATGGCAAAGAAAGTATTTTATGACGATGATGCCCGCCGCCGTGTGCTAGCTGGCGCCCAAATTTTATACGATGCCGTCAAAACCACTATGGGACCGAAAGGCCGTAACGTGGTGATTAGCAAGTCGTTTGGCGCACCAACCGTGACCCACGATGGAGTGACAGTAGCCAAGGGCTTAGAAATTGCTGACGTTGATGACGAAACGCTTGGTTACAAAGTTGGTGCCGAACTCATTAAACAAGCCGCCAGTAAGATGAATGACGTAGCTGGTGATGGGACAACGACCGTTACAGTTCTGACGTACCACATCCTGAACGAGGCGAACAAACTGATTGCTGCTGGCCACAATCCCATGCTCTTGCGAAAGGGCTTGGAGGCTGCTGCCCACGCTGTGATCACACAACTCAACACAATGGCCGAAGATATCCAAGGCAAAAAGAACCGTGTCGCCGAAGTAGCGACAATTAGTGCTGGGGATGCTGAAATCGGTAACCTGATTGCCGATGTGATTGAGAAGGTTGGCAAAGACGGGGTGGTTACCGTTGAAGAAGGGCAAGGCTTGGCGCTCGAAAGTGAGGTCGTAGAAGGCTTTACTTTTGACCGTGGCTTTGTGAGCCCTTACATGGTGACAGATACGGCCCGGATGGAAGCTGTCTATGACAAACCTGCCGTGGTCATTACCGATCAGAAAATTAGCTCCATTCAGGAGTTTCTGCCGCTGCTAGAAAAATTGGCTCAGGCGGGCAAGAAAGACCTGGTGCTCATTGCTGAAGACGTGGAAGGCGAAGCCCTTGGTACTCTGATTTTGAATCGCTTGAAGGGTGTCTTTAACACGATTGCTATCAAAGCGCCGGCCTTTGGTGACCGCCGCAAAGATATTTTGAATGACATTGCTGTCTTAACGGGCGCTGAGGTCATTACCGAAGACCGCGGGATGACGTTTGAAAATGTCGAGCTGGACGTGGTTGGTACGGCCCGCAAAGTGCTCGTTACCAAAGATGAAACGACGATTATTGAAGGCGGTGGGTCAGCTACTGCAGTTAAAGACCGCATAAAGCAGATTACGGAGCAAATCAAAACCGCAACGAGCGAGTACGATAAAGAGAACCTCGAAAAGCGCCGGGCAGCCCTGCAGGGCAAGGTCGCTGTCATCAAAGTTGGTGGCGCAACGGAGACCGAGATTGAAGAGAAGAAATTCCGCGTGGATGATGCCGTGGCAGCCGTGAAAGCGGCCCTGGACGAGGGCATTGTTGCCGGCGGTGGCGTGACGCTTATCAATCTGAACTCTGTTATTGCATCTGGCACAAACGATGATGCCTCGGTAGTAGCAGGCCAAAGGATCCTTAAAAGTGCTCTCGAACAACCGTTCAGGATTCTGTTAACGAACGCTGGCTTGAATGCTGACGAATGGCTGCCCAAAGTGAAAGCCGCTAAAGCCGGCCAAGGGGTTGATGTTAATACCGCCAGTAAGTTAGTCGATCTAAAGGCTGCGGGAATTGTTGACCCTGCGCGGGTAACCAAGGAAGCCATCCAAAACGCCGTCTCGATTGCAGGGACGAGCATGACGATGGGGGCACTCGTAGTGGAAGTGCCTGAGCCAAAAGAATCTGCCGGTGGTGGGGGCATGGATCCTGGCATGATGGGTATGTAGCCTCATATCTATACGAACGAGCCCGGACTTACCGGGCTTTTTTGTTGCAAAAAATACTAATTTGTACTATGGTAAGGATTATAAATTGGAGATTTGGGATGAAGTTGCCGTTTTCACGCAAGAAAGATAGCACTGCCGGGGCTCCAGCAATGCCACCGGAAGTCGAAAATTATTACCAATCAGAGCACCGTGAGCGCACCGGTATAGCCTGGCTACTCGCCATCGGCACCCTCGTCGTTACCGTCGCCGTTGTTTTAGGCCTCTTTATGGGTGGCCGTTGGATCTATCGCAAAGCTCGGAACCAAGACAAGGGCAATACCGTTGCCACGACCCAAACGAAAAGTTCCTCGAACACAAATACTTCGAATGGTTCCTCAACGACCTCAAACGGATCAAGCAACAGTTCGAGTTCAAATACCTCTAGCAACAACACGCCTAGTTCAACTGGCAGTTCGAGTTCAACTACTTCGAGCGGAACGACCTCAACGAGCACTCCGAGTACCGGGACGGTACAAGCCCCAACCAATACTGGTTCTACAACCCAAACGACGTCACCTACACAGACATCACAAAATGGCTTACCGAGCACCGGTCCTGGCGATACACTGGCAATCTTTACGATTACCACAATTGTCGGCGCCTTTGTCCACCATCGGTTCTTTCGCACACGCACCCGGTGAGTAAAATCACATACAACTAAACGCAATTAGTACATACTAAGGCTACTAACTTCGGGGGAAGCAGCCATGAATGCAGCCGCTACACGCCAAGACGTGCAAACAGCTTTAGATCGCGCCAAAAACAGCATTCTAGGTTCAGTGGTTTCCCGTAATGATGCCCAGACTATCCTCAACCAGTTGCGGCGAGGTCTGATCCAAGATATCCAAGCCATGAATAGTCAGACCATGTCAGGCATGAAACTGGCACACGCTCAGCATGACCACCTCATCCAACGTGTCTCAGCCCTTCAGCAGCAGGTTGCGCGCTTGAGCGAACAACAAGCCCAACTCCTTGCCGTCTTACAACAGATCATACAGCCGAGCAGCACGAATTCACCTATTTACCGGCGGGTCTAAACCTAAGCTTGGTCTTGGTGTTGCGTGAAATAGTTGATTTCGTTAATAACGTCCAATAATGCCTGAGCGCGAGCTTTGTCGTCGTTAATTTTTTGAGCTGCCTCAAAGGCATCTTTAATCAAGCCGTGATTATCGCTGGCTTGGATCATCATCATGGTTGTGCGGAACTTTTCTTCTGGCGTCTGGTCCAAGTGACCTACCAGCGGACTGAGCTGTTGCAAAGCCTGTTGCTTAAGGTCAAGCAAACCATCATCGTTGCTATTTGTAGCTACAATGCCATCGGTTGATGGGGCAGGGCTATCAGAAGCAGGGGCGGCGTCAGGTGTGCCACTTGACGGCAGCTCGGGCGTATCTGTGTCACTAGCTAATGGGGCTGTAGCGGGTCCGGCCGGAGGATTAAAACTGG
>DATIHS010000003.1:0-6674 GCA_035480475.1 Patescibacteria group bacterium | reverse complement strand
AATTGGTCCGTCTGGTCGCCGTGCCGCAAGTCTTCTTACCCTCGTAAAATAATATGCTCAGTATAGCACCCGGAAGTGGACCGAGGCTATGGTACAAACTTGAAGTTTGGCAAGATAACCCCGTCAAAATCCTTGACGTAGTCCTGTGATTCAGTCGAGATCTTTATAGTTTTGTCGCGTAGCGGTAGGAGTACCATAACGTCCTTTTGGCCGATGTTAATTTCACCTTCCACACGTGAACCAGTCACATTCGGCACATTTTTAAGAACCACGGGTGATACTTTTAGTGTGCCAGTTTTAACCTTGCCTTCGAATTGCTTCATTTCGGTGTCGTAGCTCTGGCTGGTCACTTGGATACGTAGGGCAAAGGCTGTGCCACTTTGGCTGCCTGGCACGAAATTCGGATGCAAGTAGCCATCAATAGGAATACTAGAACGATCGGTTTGGACAACATAGGCACTCCACGTCTTCGGATATGTAATACTCAAACTGCCGTAGGTTTCGGGCCCTGAATAGGTCTTATAGGGCTGTTTTTCACGCTCTAGGAATTCTTTTTCTTTACTAGAGTCTTCCTGTTGCACGGCAATGCTGGCAGCGGCGGCCGCTTTTTTATCGCTGTTATCTTTGTAATCCTGCCGGCTCATAAAAGCCCAGATAGCTATCGACGCTGCAACGAAGAATAAGATAATGACTAGGGTCAGACTAATGATCAATACCCAGGGGTGATGTTTCTTGGGCGGAGATGGAATTACCCCAGGAGTTGGGGGTGGCACGCCCGGCTGAATAGGATACGGCTGGAACGGCTGGTTCGGTGGTACAATCCCTGGCGTTGTCGGCTCTTGCGGTTGCATACTGCTAATGTTAATTGGTTACCGGTGATGTTGCAAGCTATTGCTGTCGCTTCGGGCGGTAATCATATAGCAGCAAACCGTTCTTCTCTTTCTGGGGTTCTTTGTCAGGAATGGCGAAGGCAAAGCTTACAACCTTGACTTTCTTAGTAATTTCTTGAGTAATTTTTGTATCCAACTTGACCATATACCTGTCGAGCAAAAACACATAGATACCATCAGTGTCTGGTAAGGGGTGGCGCCAATAATTTTGCCAATGAACCGTAATTAGGCTTCGGTAGCGCCAATGTCTTAAATGGCTATAGATGACAAGCGCCGGGTTTAATTCATAACCGACAGCATGGATGCCGCGCTCTGCCGCTGCGCGTAAGATACGCCCATCCCCACTACCCAATTCCAGGAGTTTTTGACCGGGCTTAAGGGCAAGAAGTTCAAAGATTTCATCTGTCCGCACGCGCAGAGTTGGCAAAAACGGTGCCCCAAAGAATATCACAAAACCGAACAGAAAGACCGCAACCACGCTCACAAGGAACAGCCAGGTCATGGTTTGAGGTGCTCGATCTCGTTTTTGGCAGTTTGCAAGTGGGATTCAAGCTGTTTAATCAGCTTCTGCCCGCTTTTATAGAGTGCCAAAGCTTTGTCGATATCGAGTTCGCTTGATTGCAGCTCTTCGAGGACTTTGTCTAACTCTGACTGTAAAGCACGATATGAGGGTTTGTCTGCCATATGTCAATTATACCTTGGTTACCTTGGCCCCAGCACTGCCGTCAGCCAACTTAAGGGTAACGTCTTCACCCACTTGCAATTGCTTAACCGAACGCACCACGCCTTTTTTGTCCGTTATAACCGCATACCCCCTTCGAAGAGCTGCTTCAGGGTTTAGGGCTTCAAGTAGGTCGGTCTGCCTGCCGAGCGTTTGCTCAGCGATGTAATACGCCTGTTCCAGTAAATGCCTCAAGGTCTGGCGATGTTCTGAAAGTTCAGCTGTGGCCCGTTGTAACAGACCCCTTACGAGTTCACGTAGGTTAAGTTGTTGCTCTTTCAGAGTTTGTCGCACATGAGTTTTATCTGGGGTTAACAGCTGGGCCGCATTGGAAGGTGTACTCGCGCGTACATCAGCCGCCAGTTCGGCCAGACTTATATCTACTTCATGACCAATTGCTACTAATGTTGGAATGCGGCTGCCGGCGATGGCTCGAACAACTTGTTCGGTATTAAAAGCCGCTAAATCGTCGGCACTTCCCCCACCTCTCGTTATAACGAGCACCTCCGGTTCGGCCAGGACATTCATAGCCGTAACGGCGTTCACGATATCAGTTATGGCCTGTTCGCCCTGGACTTGAACGTCGTAATGCAGCACTTTGACACCACCCCAACGTTCGTCCAGGATTTTGATGAAATCATGATAAGCGGCTGATTCTTTTGAAGTAATGAGACCGACTGTCTGCGGCGCATACGGCACCTGCCGTTTACGCGCTTCATCAAACAACCCCTCCTTCGTTAGCTTTTGGGTAAGTAGATCAGCAGCGCGCTTCAAGGAGCCTTCGCCAACCGGAATGACCGATTGAAGATTCAAACTAAAGTTGTAGAGGGGGTGCAACCGTGGCGCAGCCGTAATTCTCACTTTCATACCTTCTTCGATTGGCCCTGGCAAAACATAGACAGTGCCGAAACACTTTACACTGGCGGTTTCATCCTTAAGATCAAAGTAAACCCAGCGGTTACGGCTAACTCGGATGTTGGCGAGCTCCCCTTCCACGATGACTGATGGATAGGCGTACTCCAACGTTTGGTTCAATACCGCAACAAATTCTGACGGGCTAAAAACAGGTGCTTCCATTAACTATAGTTGCCAATCGGCTCATGCGTAGTATGGACTGGTTCAAGCTCCACCAACCCACCCAGCCAAAGTGCTGCAATAACAGTATGCATAGAACGATCGGCCCCCTCATGCTTACCAAGTAGTTTTTTATATATGTACATTTGATAATTTTTGAAGGTTTTGTTTGTAATTCCCATGATAGCAGCCGCGGACTTAGGATTCAGGCCTGCTGACCGAAGCGCTAAGACTTCTGTTTCGCGGTCCACTAAAAGTAACAGCCCGACCTGCAAATGTATAGAATCATATGGTCCTGGTCCTAATGCCAAGTCAGCCCCACGTTCGTCGTACCAGCCACTCGCGTGGGCAGCAATTGCCAAATTAGACAAGCTGTTTTCAACGCCGAGGTTTGCCGCGATATCCATTTGCATGTTTCTAACTGTGCCACGTGAACGGTAAGTCAAGCTACCCGTTTCCCGTGGAGAATAACCAGTCGCTATATGGGCAAGAACCTCTTCGCGTTGAAGTGTCGGCAGTTGCAGAGGTGCGCCCTGCAAATATTCATACATCTGAGGCGAAACCGCTGGCGGTTCGAAAAGCGGCACTTTAACCACGGTACTGATCCTCGAATTTAATGGCTTCTTTGGCTTCTTCGCCCGGCGTATTGGCGCGTAGGTTTTTTTGGTAGAAATAATAGCCTGGCGGCAACTGCACCGTCATGTTAACGACCCGATACATAACCGTTACCGGCAGGCTTAAGGCGGCAGGTACCCCGCCCGCCGCTAAAACGGCCGTCATTAAACCCTCGTAAATACCAATGCCGCCCGGTAAAACTGACACCAGACCAGCAAAGTTCGCTACGGCGTAAGCCAAAATCACAGCGCCAGGGTTAACCCAGTGCCCAAACGCCACATAGACCACATAAATAGCGCTGATTTCGGTAAAGTTAGCCGAAAGTGCAAACAACAGTGGGCGCTGCAGAACATTCAAGTTACGTCGGATGTGCATATAGTTTTCGTGCAACTCATTAAACGTAAAACGCGCCCGCTCAATGTTAAAGGTCTCCGGCACATCACGCCTGAAAACATGGATAATGCGATTCAAAAACATCGTTATGGTGGTGAAGAAACTGTCAATGCGCTGCTTGCTGCCAATAACAAAAGCGAGGGCAAAGGTTGCGACCACAAGTAAGGTTGCCAAGGAGCCGGCTACAAGCAAAATGAAGTCGTTGGCTTGACCGCCAATAGCAAGCGCAATCAAGCCCACAATCAACATAACCTGAAACGCAACAAACACTAAAATAAAGCGCATCAATTGCACAATCGTAGCCTGAGCAGTGGAGATTTTTTCGCTTTTGAGTCGCAATGACAGATAGGAAAAACCGCTCACACCACCACTGGGAAAAACGCTGTTGACGAAGTTCATCTCCAGGCTGAGGCGGAACATAGAGCGCGTGCGGAAGCGTTCACCCAACACGCGAAACATAGCTTGGTAGAGCTTGGCATAGGCATAGTGGTTGAACGTCTCGAGCGGGATAATCAGCAAAACAAACCAGGTGTTGACACTGCCCAAATTAGTCAATGTTTGGGCCAGTTGGTGGCGGACAGCATAGGCCAACCCCGCTAGGGCTACAAACGTCACCAATGTTACAGCTGTCTTCCAGCGTCGTCGTCGCTGTGAATCACTCATTGCGCCTATTATACGAGATGCGTTCAACAGATTCTACCACCCGACAGAATAGCGTTATACTGGTGCCATGACCCAAACTGTCGCTATCCTCGGCCGCCAACCTGCCCTTGGCTTAGTTGAGCTAGAAAGTCTTTACGGTGCCCCAGCCCTACAACTAGTCGGCGACCAAGCTGCTCTTATAGATGTCGATCCGACCACCATCACATTTGACCGCTTGGGCGGATCTATCAAGCTCGCTAAACTCCTGACCATTCAAGACACCACGAACTGGGGTGACATTGAAAAGTGGCTTATTGAGGCCGTGGCGCCCCACACCGATCATTTGCCCCCTGGAAAAATGGATGTCGGCCTGAGTGCGTACGGCTTTGACAAGCTAAGTCCTCAGCGCATCAATGCCACCGCCCTCGAAGTCAAAAAAGCTATCAGAGGTTACGGCCGTTCTGTGCGCATCGTTCCCAACAAGACTGTCGACCTCTCGAGCGCCCAAGTCCTCCACAACCACCTTACCGGTGAACGCGGCTGGGAACTCCTTTTCATCCGCCACAGTCATCAAACCTATGTGGCTCAAACCGTCAAAGTCCAAGATATTAACGCCTATGCCGCCCGCGACCAACGTCGCCCCAAACGCGACGCGCGAGTCGGCATGTTACCGCCCAAACTGGCCCAAATTATAATCAACCTGGCTGGCACGCACACTCTTAAAAGCACTGGCCAACCGCCTACCCCTGAACAAATCGCTGCCTCCCCTACCTCTAGCCCGACCAAACTCTTGGATCCCTTCTGTGGCACGGGCGTTATCTTGCAGGAAGCGCTTTTGATGGGCTACGACTCCTATGGCACCGATGTAGAGGACCGCATGGTCGATTACAGCAAAGCTAACCTTGATTGGCTGGCCGAACAACGTGATCTGAACGGTCGTACATATCTCCTCGAAACTGGTGATGCCACCAACTTCGACTGGCAAAGCTTTGATGTTATTGCCACCGAAACCTATTTGGGACGTCCTTTCTCTGCCCTACCTGCACCTGACGTCCTCAAACAAGTCACACAAGACGTCGACACCATCCACCGTAAATTTCTCAAGCATGTCGCACAGCAAACACCGACTGGCTTTCGGATGTGCCTGGCTGTCCCGGCTTGGAAAACGCCGAACGGCTTCCAACACCTTAAAGTGCTTGATTCACTAGAGGAATTAGGGTATACTCGGACGGTATTTTCCCATGTGCGTACAGAGGAGTTGGTCTATCACCGGCCCAATCAAATTGTCGCTCGGGAATTAGTCGTCCTAACGAGGAAGTAACATGTCACACGTCAAAGCTGGTGGAACCAGCAAAAACAATCATGATAGCCCAGGACAACGCTTAGGCGTTAAGCTTTTTGGCGGCCAAGCAGTTAAGACTGGCCAGGTCATTGTGCGCCAAGCCGGCCAGACCAAACGCGCTGGCAAAGGTACCTTCGTGGCCCGCAACTTTACCATTCATGCTGCGCAAGACGGCATCGTCAAATTTACCACCCGCAAAGTCCGCCTCTTTACCGGCAAAACCGCCCGCCGCACCGAAGTCACCGTCGAATAGCTAATCTCTGATTAATTATCTTCAGATTCGCCCTTATTAAATAAGGCGCTTTTATATATTGACGCTGCTAGCATCGCCGAACCCACAAACCTACGTATTCTTTTCTTCTTACGTTCGTTTGTTTGTAACTTTGGCAGTTCAGGCGCTTTTGGCAGCTCGTGATAAATGGCACCCGCAGTGTGTTCTCGCCAATTAACTTCTTGGAGCTCAGCATATTTTTTCTTTACATCCTCTGGTTGCATACCAACATAGTCAAACATATAGGTCAGCCGCTCTTTAAGCTGTTCAAGCGTCAACGGGTAGCCATAACCCAAGTTAGCTGCTTTTCTGTATCCCTCTTCATCAAGCCCCATGCCTTCATCAGAAACGTCGTGGAGCAGTAAGTAAGTGTAAGCGTGTCCTCGGATGGTGTTTTGATTCATGTATTTAAATGCCACGTCCGTGGCTTGTTCGGGAATGTCGAGCTCAGCCAGTCGTTCTTTTAGCATTAGCTGCGCGATACCTTCAGCAAAACGCTCTTGTTCGGCAGCCACGGCGTCAACAAGAACGGGTGCAAATGACTCCTCGGGATGATCGAGTAGGTAAAGTTTTTCCCAACCACGCTGAACTGCATATGGTTTAGCCATATCTGCCATAAAGTGAGCCATTTCATGGACAGCCACATGGTACATACCAAGCTGTTCGAACGAGACACCTAAGTTCTCTAGTATTTTAGGATCCACTTTTGCGTGCTGGAGAGCTGTT
>DATIHS010000002.1:0-2333 GCA_035480475.1 Patescibacteria group bacterium | reverse complement strand
ATGCCGTCACGGTCCTTGTGGAAGCCGGCAAACGGACCCACGCGGTTGGCAATCTTAGCACTCGTCGCGTAAGCGTGGCCGGTCATAACAGATGTTACGGCGCCGGCAATGGCGCGACCTTCATCACTATCGTATGGCAAGCCCATGGCCATCAACATGGCGCCAAGGTTGGCGTAGCCAAGACCTAGCTCACGGTAAGCCCGGGCGTTTTTAGCGATACCTTCGGTTGGGTATTCGCTGTAGCCGACCAGGATTTCTTGGGCTGTAAAGACGAGCTCAACAGTGTGCTTGAAAGCCTCAATGTCAAACGAGCCATCTTCGTTAAGATATCTGAGCAGGTTGATGCTAGCCAGGTTACAGGCTGAGTTGTCCAGGTGCATGTACTCCGAACACGGGTTCGATGCGTTGATGCGACCAGCGTTTGGCGAGGTGTGCCAGCGGTTAATAGTCGTATCAAATTGCATGCCAGGGTCAGCACATTCCCAGGCTGCTTCCGCAAACTGTCGGAATAACTCACGGGCTTTAACCGTCTTAACACTCTTGCCGTTCGTTACAGCCTTTAAGTCCCAATTGTCGTCGTTTTCAACGGCTTTCATAAAGTCGTCGGTGACACGCACTGAGTTGTTAGCATTTTGGTATTGGACGCTAAAGCTGTCCTTGCCATCCAGGCTCATGTCAAAGCCAGCCTCTTGCAGGACGCGGGCTTTACGCTCTTCAATAGCCTTACACCAGATAAATTCTTCAACATCTGGGTGGTCGGCATTCAGGATAACCATTTTAGCCGCGCGGCGGGTTTTGCCACCACTTTTAATAGCTCCAGCGGAAGCGTCGGCGCCCCGCATGAAACTCAAGGGACCGGAGGCTGTTCCAGCACTTTTACCAAGGCTTTCAACCGATGAGCGGATGACACTCAGGTTAATGCCCGAGCCAGAGCCGCCTTTGAAGATCATGCCTTCTTCGGCATACCAGTTCAGGATGGCCGGCATGGTGTCTTCAATACCAAGAATGAAACAGGCGCTGGCTTGTTGGGCGCGTGAGGGAGCCCCAATGTTAAACCAGACCGGTGAATTAAAGGCTGCCCGTTGCGTAGCCAAAATGTATTTGAGTTCTTCGCGGAAGTCTTCGGCTTCGGCGTCGGTCTCGAAGTAGCCTTCTTGTAAACCAGTGCGTGTAATAGTGTCTACCACGCGGTCAATAAGCCGGCGCAAACCGTCTTCGCGCTCTGGCGTACCTGGTGTACCAGTAAAGTATTTTTGCGCCACAATGTTAATGGCGTTAAGCGACCAACCCTCTGGAAACTCGACGTCTTTCTGTTCAAAGACGGCTTTACCAGTCATCGGATTCATAATGATTGAATCACGATTTGCCCATTTTAGTTGGTCATAGGCTTTGCTTTTGGCGGGCGTAAAGAAGCGCCTGCGCCCCAGGATAGTTGTCTGTCCCATTGTTTTCCCCTCACTTATAGTTATTTTATTTTTTGTTTAGTTATTTGGTTGTGGCGGTCTGCTTGGTCCGGCGTTCGCGGATTTGCAAGAGTTCCTTTTCGAACCCAGCAATATCTTTGAAGCGTCGATACACACTAGCAAAACGGACGTACGCCACTTCATTGAGCATTGCCAAACGCTCCATGACTAGCTCACCAATTTGTGCCGTCGCGATCTCTTGCTCGCCACAGGCATAAATGTACTGTTCAATATCTGATACCAGATGTTCCAGCTGCAAACTTGTCACAGGAGTTTTTTCGCATGCCCTATAAAGGCCGGCCAGTAGCTTTTCGCGGTTAAAGAGCTCGCGGGTGTTATTGTTCTTAATCACAATAAGTTGCGGCCGTTCAATGCGTTCGTAGGTTGTAAAGCGATAACCGCAGTCCGGGCAGGCCCGGCGGCGACGAATTGCTTCACCTTCGCTCACATCACGTGACTCTATAACCTTTGTATCTACTGACGAGCATTGGCTGCATTTCATGCGTTGCTTACCTCCTCTGCTCACACTCGCGTCCTTAACTGGACGCGCGGATGATACAAATTATGTGTTCACTTTCAAAGTACGAAGGCTATATTCTTATCACTACATATAGCGTCTATGCTTTAGATGATAGACCCATATACAGCGCTTTGCAATACAAAAAACGGTGTATTATTTACCGTTTTTACCCCTGTTATTTGTCAGTTTTTTCGTCTTCGTCAGATGAATCAGCAGTTTTTTTATCTTCCTGCTGCTGTTTGCGCTTTGTGAGGCGGCGTAGGAACGATGGCTTTTCTAGTTCGTCTTCGTCGCCAAGAGACCCCATAACGGCGTTGCCAACGGCTGCGTCTTTGGATTCGGCTTCGTCA
>DATIHS010000001.1:0-16913 GCA_035480475.1 Patescibacteria group bacterium | reverse complement strand
GCGCCTGCATAATTTTGTGGATACCAATAATAGTTATTGAGAATGATGTTAAGGATGAGAAGTGTCGCAATACCACTGATCAGCCAAGCCCCAAGCAACCATCTGCGCTCTTTCGTTACAAACAGGAAAACGATTACAGCTGCAACCGCAATTAACTCGCCAAGCAAAAGGTTGTTCACTGAGTCAAAAAAGACAATGTCGATCCAGTTATTCTGCCCCTGATGGAGAAGGTCGGCTGTGAGCAATATACCGGCGACACCTATACTAACACCTACAAAAAATAACCAAGTTCTACGTGTTTTCACTCGGTGATTTTAACATGAAAAAACCGCCCGATTGCGCGAGCGGTTTTCTACATGAACTGATTGATTATGCCAGTTCGACGGTTGCGCCAGCCTCTTCTAAGGCTTTTTTGGCGTTTTCGGCATCTTCTTTTTTGGCCTTTTCAAGGACGGTCTTAGGGGCGCCGTCTACGAGGGCTTTGGCTTCGCCAAGTCCAAGGTTTGTAATGTCCTTAACCGCCTTAATAACAGCGACTTTTTGGGCGCCGCCATCTTTCAAGACAACATCGTATTCAGCTTTTTCTTCGGCTGCTGGAGCTGCTTCGCCACCACCGGCCGCAGCTGGACCTGCTACTGCTACTGCAGCAGTTGCAGGTTCAATGCCGTACTCGTCTTTTAGAATGTTCTTTAAATCGTTGACTTCCAAAACAGTCAAACCAGTGAGCTGTTCGGCAATCTTCTTTAAATCGGTAGCCATGTATGGTTCCTTTCTTAATTTGTAGCTTTAGCTTCGACACCGTCGAGCAAGGCGTGCAGATTGCCAGCCAGGCCGCTAAGTGTGTCGTTAAGTGGTGCTGACAACGTAGCCAACACCTGTGCAATCAAGTCATTCTTGCTTGGCAAGGTAGCAAGTGCTTTCACTTCATCAGCTGTTAGGAACTTGCCTTCTGCTGAGATAGCCCCCACAAATTGTATGCTGGGCTGGGTTTTAGCAAAAGTGGCGAGCGCTTGGGCTGGTGCCACTTCGTCATTACTGTTAAAGGCGTACAACAACATGCCACTTAGGGCAGAAGTATCGGTATCCTTCACATTATCCGTAGCTAGGATTGCTTTCATGACCAAACGGTTTTTGATCACTTTGACGTTTGTGCCGTTGTCGAGGCTCTGACGACGCAGTGCTTGCATTGCTTTTACAGGAGTACCCTGATAAGCCGCCACGACTGTCATCTTTGAATCAGCTAGCAGTTTGCTAACCTCTTCTACGACTTGATTTTTCTTATCTTTAGTAAGAGCCATATTCATTCCTCTTACGTTTATGAGTTGAAGCGAATACTCTCGACCTTTAAGTCCTCGCCTGGTACCAAAAAACCCCTGTTACCAGAGGTTTTTATGTGCTCACAAAATAATAACGATTCAGTGTGCACCTCGGCGACAAATTAAGCTTATTGGGCAGTCGCTGTCTTTGGTAACAGATAGACTATAGCACTTGAAACTACAGGGGTCAACCCTTTAATGTACGTCACCGAGTTGAATATTATGGCCTGCTTCGAATGCGTTAGCAGTAAGCGCAACCCCACCCAAAACACAATGAGTATTGAAATCGTTGGCAGGCTCACGAGTTAGCTCTGTTCTCATGAGCGCCCATTGGTCATAGCTGAACCCAAATCGGTCTGACATATCTCGAACTGCGACCACTTCGCCGTTAATGCGAACATGGGTAACTGTCCCATGGTAGGTTGTCCTCGCCAGTAATTCATTTGTATCCATACAACCTTCACGTTTATTTGGCCTGTGGTGTTCAGCTGTTCCCATAAAACTCCTGTAATTAAAAAAGCCCCGCTGCGGGGCTTTTGTCTTCGTTTTGCGAATAGTGTGACTAGGCCTCGCTCCTTTGCGTGTCATAAATAATCTTAGTAATAAAGGCTTGTATCACGAAAACAGCTTAGTCCGCACATGCTTCTCTGTCAAGGCGATCTGTAAGAAAAATTACAAAAAACTTGACAAGCTTTTTGCACCGGCGTACAGTTTACGCTCGTGATAACACAAGTATCCATCATTATTGCCAAGGCATTTGGTCGCCCACAGTACGGCCTCGTGCTCGTCATGGCGCAATAACGATGGAGTCCAGTGTTTAAACAATAACCAATCAACCAAGCAGAACAACCGGACTCCCACCAGGAGCCCGGTTTTTAATTAAGGAGAAGAGTGATGACAGTGGTTGAAACAATGACAGAAGCTCAAGAGCAAGCAACGATGGCCGCTGCCCCATATGCGTTTGCTCGCGAGGAATTGAGAGTCGCGCTTTTGAACCGTGCATTGCCAACTGAAGGTTATGAGGCTCTCATGGCTGAATACTTGAATCACTTTCACGATATGCATTTTGTTGATGGCCACGCCGTTTTTGAAAGTTTCGACGACGCAGCTGCGGTAGCGAAAACAGACGCTGAGCTTGTTGTGGGCAGGGCTATAGGTAGTTTGCCTGAAGCGAAAAAGCGGCTACTGGGTTATTGGGAAGATGAGACCTCTCAAGTACTTGAAGCACAAAATTTACCTCGCTTACCACGCGCGATGACCTTACTTTTGATAGATATGATTGACGAAAATAAGCGTTGGAGATATTGAAATTTATTGACGAGATAATATAATAAGAGATGAAGAATTGAGACAAAGATGACAACTATTGAAACAGCTCCTTTGCCTGTAAATGTGCCAACTGAAATTGATGCAGTTATGGTCAATCCCTTTGAACTTCAAGGACAGGAGTTATTTGATCATATTGCAACGCAAGGACTTGGCTTTGGTGTCGGACGCGTTGAAAGAATTGCTGATGCTAACTGTGTGACGACTATCCTTGGTAATCTTGGTACGTTGAGCAAAAGAGTTGATGTAGTTCTGAGCGGTGATCCCAATGACAAACAAGGCATTATGGTTCGTTTTGAAATCGCGTCAGAAGATTAGCTATTTGATTTGCTCTAGTTTGAACTGGGTGTAGCGTTCGGCGGCTAGGCGAGTGAGCTCGGCGTCCTCGCCTTGGTTGACGAATTTCATGGCAGCTGCGAGCAGTGGATGTACCTCCGCCACTTTCTCGTGCATCTCTTGGACGAGTTTACGGTAGCCAGGATGGCCTTGTGGGCTGGTGCGTAGTTCGTGCAAGTGAAACGCCTCTCGGGCGTTGTAGGTAATCTTCCAGCGCATCTTATGTCCCAGCAGAGTCGCATATTGGGCTTCAAGTTCATAACCATTTGTTTGTAAGAGGCTGTAGAGTTCAAGGCTAATATCAAAACAGCGTTCGAATTGTTCGCTCAGGCCGGCATCTTCCACCAACTTTGGTATTTCATAACCATAGCGGGGCGTCAGCAACTGCCATTCTAGGTCATCAACAATACGGTGACGCTGCAAGTCTCGAAAGATGCCGTAATCACAAACTAAATCCCAGCTGTAGTGGGCCTTTTCGAGCGCGCGTCCGGGTTTGTGGCGACGGTTCAGCCTTTCGCCCATGTAGGCCCCAAAGACCTCTTCTTTACGCGTTATAGGCCATTGGTTGACTTCGGCCTGCAACACCTTAAGCGGCTGGTTGGCGTGTTCATAAACCATGTCCGCCAACAAGTCGAGCTCGTTTTTAGGCCAATAAGAAACTAACTGCACGGCTTCTGTTTCGCTGGCATGGTTGTCCGGCAGGTATTTCTGCGTCAGCTCCTTCACCTTTTTATAGGTATTGGCGCGGTAGGCAATCGTGGCACCACCCCGGTCTGGCTTATCAGCGCGTTCCAGAAAAGTAGGAATTACCTTGCGGGCTTCTTGGAGGATTTTTTCACCGGTCTCACGCGCCTCAGGTAGCTCATCACTCAATAAGTGCATAATAAGGCTCTCCAGCGTCTGCCCAGAGGCAAAAATACCAACCGTCAATTTCGTAGCAACGGGGAGAACGGGGCGGATTGCGTCACAAGCCTGGGCGCGCGTAGCGCCCTGCCAGGCCACGTCACGCTCTTCAGCTGGAACTACTGATTTATCCCGGACGTAGGTTGTCAAACGGTGGACCATGTCTGAGTAGAGCCCAAAAATCTCATCTAATTTGGCTGTGTAAGCCTCCCGCGTTTTGTTGTCGAGGTCTGCGGGTATGTAATAACGGTAATTGCCCTCCTTGTCCTTTTGGTCAAGATAGATGTAACGTGTTGATTGTTCCAAATAGGCGCCCAAACGCCCCCACTCTAGCTTCTTCGTCAAGATGTTGGAAGCTCCTTCTACAACCACGTGTTGGCCGGCTAGTTGTTGGACTGAGTCATCGCCATACGCGGTAATAACACGTCGCAACAATTTTTCGTCCTTGCCCAAGGCATTCGCAAATTCATCAAGAATAGTGATGCGCATATCGTCACCGCGGCGTGATAGACGCGCCATGGCGGCGGCAATGGTCAAAGGACTGAGCTTGTCGCCAAAAGCGTAGACATTCCCGGTGGTATTGGTCACTGCCGCAGCTAAGAAATCTTCCCCAGCGGTGGTGACCTCAAAACCTTTGTCAGTCTTGACGACAAATGGGTTAACAGCTGCCTCAACCACTGGCGACGCGCTTGCCTCAAGCGCCCGCTCCTTTGTGGCCTCTTGTGCAGCTGGTTGCTTTGGTTTGGGCGGCAACAGAGGGGTAATAGCTTGCAAAAGCAAACGTTGCACGTTGTCTATGTCTAGTAGCTTGCCGTCGCGAGTGCAGTCCACGCGAGCAAAGTCCTTGGGGAACAATTCACAGAGGTCGTCATAGACTTCGACAGCTAGTTTGAGATGGTTTAAGTCAGCTTCATGAATGTCGCGCTTTTTGTCGGTATAGCTCCGCTTCTCTTTCTTATCAACGAGGCTTTGGGCAATCTCAGCCGGTACTCGCAAAACCACCGAGCGGTCGGGCCGCGGAATTTTGAGCATTTCGTATTCGAGATTCTCAAGCCAGATGAAAAAGCCACGCCGTTGTTCAGGGTTGGGAAACTTCGTGGCCTGGTGCGCCATATTGCTGCCTGTAAATCGGTTGGCAAGGACAACTTTGCCAGCTTCTAGGGCTTCACGAATTGCCGGTGCGGCTTGATAGCGGTCTAGTGCATAGAAAAGCGAGCCAGTATACGGCCCAACTTCCTCAGCAGTGCCATACTTACCGTTTAAGTATTCTTTAACAAAGAAAGAGGAAGGCTGGTCGTACTGAGGGAAGTCGAAGGTTGCAACGTCATAGCCTTCAGACTCGAGCCGCTCAACAAGTTTGGCAAACTGTGTGCCCTTTCCTGAGCCGTCTGTGCCCTCGATGACCAAAAATGTACCCCGGCCCATATCTTTTTCCCTCTTTACCGTGCTTTTAAACCTTTAATTACCTCAGGCAGCGTCCGCTGGTCTTTGTAAGCCCGTGGCAGCATCTGCTCGGGTGCCCACTTAGCGATCAAGTCATCCAGGTCCGTCCCGGTTTGGTATTTACCGCTCATGCCATCGTCACGGCCCTCCCCATAATTGCCCTCAACTGGACCAGTTTCTAGGAAGATAGCTTGGGCAATCCGTTCCCCGACCGGCAAAAGGACAGTTTCATGCTCGTTCAAGTTGTAAATCTCGAGCGTCAAACGGTTGATATAACCAGGATCTACCCAACCTGCATCAAAACAGACGGCAATACCGTTGCGACCCCAGCTGGAGCGTGATTTAACCTCGTAAGCCCCCGGCGGCTTAATACCAAAAAACTCATGGGTGTGGGCCAGAATACGTTCACCTGGGCGCAGTGGTATGACCGGATGCTCGGGGGGGATATTTTCAAGTAAACGGACGCCGTTGGCACTACACCAGTCTTTGTGCGGAACAGCTTGGTGTACCTCACCAAAGTAGCGCTTCACATCTACTTCATCAAACGGGTTATATACGTACCCCTTCTTGGCTTGGCCGGTACGGTAGTAGTAGTGACCGAGAGTGATGTCCATGCTGGCATGGCTTACATGCTTTGGATTGTACGGTACACACACAATATGGCCATCAATAATAGCCTCTTTAATCTGCGTATTACTATAGACGCTCACTCTGTTATTTACCCTCCAGTAGCTTTATACATTGTACGAAATATTTTGCCTCTTGCACAAGGATATGCGGAAATATTACAACTACCTATGAGGAATAATCTTACTTTGCTAAACTGAAAAGTAATGAAACAATCTGGCAAGGTGCCAAAGACAAATATACGTTTTAGCATTGTTGTTCCCGCTTTTAACGAAGCACACTATATTGCTGATACCATTGATTCCCTGAAGCGCCAGCATTATCAAGGCAGTTATGAAATTATTGTTGTTGATAACAACAGCACCGATCAAACAGCTACGATATCCAAATCGCTCGGTGCCCGTGTTGTTGACGAACCACACCCTGGGGTCTGTTGGGCACGCCAACGAGGCACAGCTGAGGCAAAAGGTGAGATTGTCATCTCTACTGACGCCGATACAATTTTTGCGCGTGACTGGCTCCAGCGGATCGAGGACTCATTTAACGCCAATCCCAAAGCAGTAGCGATTGCTGGCCCGTGCCGCTTCATTGGTGGCCCGCTCTGGGGTGTAATATATCCGTATTTTTTGTTCGGTTTCGTCAGCGTGACCTATAAGTTCACGCGCCGCACCATATATGTCAGCGCCACTAACTTGGCTTTTAAAAAAGCCGCTTGGACGGGCTATGACACTAGTCTGACTCAGGGTGGTGATGAGGTTGATATGATCCGAAAACTGCGTAAGCATGGCCGCGTTATCTTCGTAAATGACAACCCGACCTTCACCTCGGCCCGACGTTTAGCTCGTGGCTTGGTCTATAACGTATTAGTGTCCTTTCTGATTTACTATTTGTTGGAATACAACCTCAATCGAATTTTCAAGCGCTCCATCATTGGGACAGCGCCGAAGTTCCGAAACGAGCTAAGTCCTAGAACACTACCTCTCATACAGTTCGCCCTTGCCTTCGGCTTGCTGTTTTTGTTTTTCGTATACACCCACCCGGGCCACATGATTATTCGCTATGCTGACCGCGCGACCCACCGTGCAGTAAACGAAGTACAAGGGTTATGATCATACTCCTGCTCATTCTGGCTGTAGCTTTCCTCGTGTACGGGTTGTTTTTTGCGCCGGTTTCACAGCTATTTGGTAGTTTTCCCTATGAGATTAAACAGCCTGCCACCCGATGTATCGCGCTTACCTTTGATGACGGGCCAAACGAGCCGTACACAACAGAACTGGCCGACTTTTTAAAACAACAGGGTGTCAAGGCAACATTTTTTCAGGTTGGCAATTGTGTGCAGCGTTTTCCTGAGGTCACAAAGCGCTTAGTCAACGACGGGCATATGATTGGCAATCATTCGTTATCGCATAAGTTTACAAAGTATCTTACACAGCCCACGTTCAAAGATGAAATCACAGTTGCCCAGCATATTTTTCAGGAAGTTTTAGGAAAACGGCCAGCTTTTTTCCGGCCGCCATGGCTTTTTCATCACCCATTATTATTCCAAACGGTGAAACAACAAAAGCTGAGGCCTGTCTCGGGTCGTTTTTGTTATTCCTTTGAAGTGTTACAACCATCGGCCAAGCGTATTGCCAGACGTACGCTTGCCAAAATAAAGCCCGGGGCCATTATTATTTTTCACGATGGTTACGATGGCAAAGGCGGCAACCGATGTCAAACGATAGACGCTGTTAAATTAGTTATTCCGGCTCTCAAGGTACAAGGATACGAATTCGTGACCATCGACAAGCTCTTCGACAGTAAGCCGTATCTATGAGTGCGCAACTTCAGCACTGCGGTAAGTGTGCTGGATCTTATTGGCCTTGAGGTCAGCATAAAAGCGCTTGGCAAAGGCTTTGACGTCAGCAACCGAGCCGTTGCTCATGATGGTGCAATCAACTTGGATGTTCTGCCGTTCACGCTCAGTCGGATCGAGCAGATCGCTTTGCAAATGTCCTGGCCGGTATACCTTAACAATTATCGCACCTGCACCGCGTAAAATGGCTGCATCCGTTGGATAGCGCAAACCACCCACAATACACAGTTGGGCTCCCGCGGCCACGGCTTGGTGGATGCGCCGTACGATTTCGTTATACCAAATACCACTGTCAATCTTTTGCACAAGATAACCGCCTAGCCACTGTAATAATGGGCGAAAACTTTCCTTATTTTCCTTAGTAATTTTTTGTTTCATGAGTTCCGGCTTGCGTTGAAGATTCTCGACGTGCAAGATGAGCTTCTGGTATTCCACAGGATGTTCTTCCATGGCTTGTTGGTCCAGCTTGATTTTGTCGTAACTGCAATTGACATGGACAATTTCCTGCAAAATCGGGGGCAACGCCTTGAGCCAGTTGTTTAAGCGATCTACGTTATATGGGTCAGGAATATCAGTTAGGGCTGCTTGGAAGGCATTCCCAACTTCTGCAATAATGAGCGACGACTCAAAATGGACCGTGGATGGCTCAAGCTCTGTCAGAGCATCAGCAAAGGTAGTCTTGCCGTGCCCAATCGGCCCAGTCATTCCAAGAATAATCATGAGCACTATTGTAACTGATGGCGTGCACGAGATAAATGCTTCTTTTTGGATGACGAGAAAGACTACACGTCGTTGGCATCAACCAGAATACTCGGCCCCATGCTGGTGGTCACATAGATTGACTTAACCAAGGAACCCTTTACGCTGCTTGGTTTATTAGCTTTGACGCTGTTTAGGATAGCCTGTGTATTGTCGCGCAACTTATCCGCGCCGAAGCTGACCTTGCCAACACCCACATGAATAATTCCGGTGCTATCCACACGGTACTCTACGCGGCCGGCCTTGGCCTCGCTCACGGCTTTTGCAAGGTCGTTCGTGACCGTACCGCTTTTGGGGTTCGGCATGAGCCCCTTTGGTCCGAGCAAGCGAGCGTATTTGCCAAGTTTTGGCATATTGGCAGGGATGGAAATTAAGATATCGAAATCAACAAGACCCTTATCGAGCTGTTGTAGGAACTCATCGGCTGCAGCTAGATCGGCGCCTGCTTGCTTAGCAATGGTGACGCCATCAGCGTCAGCAAATACGGCCACGCGTACATTTTTACCAGTTCCAGCCGGCAAAACAACGGTATCACGCAGGTTCTGGTCAGCTTGGCGGGGGTCAACATTCAATCGCATGTGTAGCTCAACTGTAGCATCGAACTTTGTTGGACTGGTCTTGGTAGCTAGTTCGACTGCTTCAGCTACGCTATAAGCCTTGCCGCTTTCAATCTGTTCAGCAACTTTTCGAAACTTCTTACCGCGACGTTCTATTAAAGGACGCGATATCGTTGGTTGAACCTTTGGCTTGTCGGTCTTTTCGGCTTCTGCCTCTTTTGTAGCCGTTTTGCGAGCTTCTTTAGCCTGCTTGGCCTCTGTTTCGGCAGCAGCTTTAGCACTTCGCTTGCCAGCCTTAGCAGTCGTTTTCTTCTCTTTTGGTGCTTCAGAAGCTTTTATAACTTCAACCGGCGTTTCTGGCACTGCCTCCACTACCAATTCGGCTTCAGCAGCCTTCTTCTTTGTTGTTTTAGTAGTTGCTTTCTTGGCTTCCGCCATAATTCTCTCCTTTCGTGGTACAAGCGGCCATCGGCCTCCCACAAATTGATTTATTCCTCTCGTCTTCCAATATGATCAATTAAGAACGAGTTAATGTGTTCAATGATCTGATCAGCGTTTGTGATGAGCTCATAGCCTAGGCCAACGCCAGCCAAACATGTGATTCCAATTGCTCCGTAGCGAAGCCACGATGCAGCTTCTGGGTCTTGTCCAGAGCTCCTTGCTTGTAAGTCGCCCGACTCTAACACCTTAGCCCTCTACTTCGACGCCCATACTGCGGGCAGTACCTGCGACCATTTTTTTGACGGCCTCAACATCATCAGTATTCATATCTTCGGCTTTGGTTTGCGCAATTTCGGTGAGTTGGCTCTGGCTCAGCTTCTTGGCAATCTTTTCACTGTTTGGCTTGCCGGAGCCCTTTTGGATCCCTAATGCCTTGCGAATCAAGTCGTCAGTTGGTGTGCCAACCACTCGCCAAGCCATGGTACGGTCTTCATATACGGTGATATGAACCGTCAAATCCTGACCCATTTTATCCTTGGTCTGGTCATTAAAGGGCTGGATAAAATCCATCATATTCACACCATGTTGGCCAAGGGTGCTACCAACAGGTGGCGCAGCGCTAGCCTGCCCACCTCTGATTTTCATTTTCAAGTTTGCTTTAACTGGCTTGTCTGCCATCTTTAACTCCTTTGCGAACAGTTCTGAAAAGTGTCAGACCGTTCTCCTACCTTTAAGTAGTGCGTAACTGGTAAAGTCTACTATAATTCACCCCTGTTGTCTAGCTGTCTTCAACAGATGGCTCTGTTTAGACGCGTTTTACCTGGAGACTGTCGAGCTCAACTGGTGTTTCGCGGCCAAACATATTGACCAGGACTTTCAGCTTACCCTTGGTGGCATCAACCTCATTAATACTGCCGTCAAAGCCCTTGAATGGTCCATCAGTAATATTGACGACTTCGCCAACCTTGTAATCAATTTTGTGTTTTGGCTCCTCACGGCCCATACGCTTCATGATTTTGTCAATTTCGTCGGCACTGATGGGGGTTGGTTCGGTGCCGGAGCCGACAAAGCCCGTTACAGATGGAGTATTACGTACGATATACCATGCATCCTCGCTCATTTTCATTTCCACCAGTACGTAACCTTGAAAAATACGCTTTTCTACGACCTTACGCTTACCGTTTTTGACTTCAATCATCTTTTCTTTAGGTACGAGGACTTGGATAATCTTGTCCTTCATGTCCAATGATTCGGCACGTTGGCGAATGGACTCAGCTACTTTTTCTTCGTAACCACTGTAGGTGTGGATGGCATACCATTGTTTGCTTGCGTCATATCGTTTCGCCATGCTGTTTTAACTCCTATTTCAAAATGAATTGCTTAAAGACTTTGTCGAGGCCGTAATCGACTACGCTAATAAGGACCCCGAAGAAGATGGCGAACAGAAAGACCGCCACGGTCAATTTAGTGGTTTGACGACGATTTGGCCATTCAACCTGCATGAGTTCGCGCCAACTATTGCGGAAATAGCGCAAAAGGAAAATAGCCGCTAAAACGCGTCCAATGAAACGTCCGATCCTGGTCTTAAAGGGCCATAACAAGAAGCTGAAAGGCCGCAATAGGGCTGTTAGCACTCGCCACAGGCCTATAAATGGTATAGCCAAAAAACTGCGTGCACGTTTAACTCGACGCGGCTTAACAGGCTGGCCAGCTCGCTCAGCTTGTTGGCGTACGGTTACCGTTTTCTTGAGTTGTCGCCGCTTGGAAGCCTTTTCTGATTCGGCCACTCACGTCTCCTTGAAATTTAAAACCCTACTATGCAGTAGGGTCGTCAGCTGTCAATATACCACAGCCTTATCCTGTTGCCAAGCCACTGTGTAGGACGGATGTGAACTGCGTAGTATGATGAGAGCAATATGCTTGAGCTTTGGTTATTGAGCTTTGGCCTGGAAGCACTACTCATCTTCGTACCGCTTCTGTGGCGTTTCCGCCGGCTGCTGAGCGTGCTGCTTATGGCTTTTGAGCTGTGGACCACGCTATGGCTTGTCTGGCAGCTGGGCTGGACCGCGGGTATGCCCCTTGCCTTACTAGGTGCCTACCGAATAATAAACCTCGCGCGTGTCGTTCGTGGTCGTATGCATTCACGATATTTGCAGCAGGCCTTCGCCCGAACAGTCTGGTGGCTGTTTTTGATACACATTGCCTTGGTTTGGTCAGCTCTGCTGTTAATCTCTAGCGGTTTGGGGCGCCAAGGTGCCTTGCATTTGGCGCTTTACTTCCAACTGGTGGCAGCGTGTCTCATTTTGTTGATAACCATGCGTAATTTATCTAAACTGCGCTACCACGACAACGGAAAATACCTCGTTGACCGCGAGTTGCCCACAGTTAGTGTGGCAATTCCGGCACGTAATGAGACTTCAGATCTTGAAGCTTGCCTTCGTTCGGTACTCGCGAGTGATTACCCAAAGCTAGAAATCTTAGTCCTTGACGATTGTTCACAGGGCAAAACTGCTGATATTATCCGTGGTTTTGCACATGATGGTGTCCGTTTTATTCCAGGCGAGGAGCCAGCTACGCGTTGGCTTGCCAAAAACCAAGCCTACCAGAAGCTGTTCCAAGAGGCGAATGGCGACATAATGTTGTTTTGTGGCGTCGACGTACGTTTCGGCCCCCATGCCATCAGGAGCCTGGTCAATCTCATGCAGCAACGCCGAAAAAGCATGATCAGCATTCTGCCTGTCCGCCGACAGAGTAGCGCCGCAGCCGCCTTAATTCAGCCCATGCGCTACTGGTGGGAAGTAGCGCTGCCTCGCCGCTTTTTCAACCGGCCCCCTGTTTTAAGCACCTGTTGGCTAATTGAACGTAAAGCGCTCAAGAAGCTTGGTGGTTTTGGTGCGGTTAGCCATACCATCCTGCCAGAAGGCGTGTTGGCGCGCGAGCTTATTAAGCGAGACAAATATAGTTTTGTACGCAGTAGTCAGGCTTTGGATGTCCAAACCGCTAAATCACTCGCCGAACAACGTGAAACTGCCATTCGCATGCGCTATCCGCAGTTGCACCGACGGCCTGAACTCCAGTTGTTATTAATGCTGGCCCAGGCTGGTTTGTTGCTTGCGCCTTTTGGGCTTTTGCTTGCAGCCGTGTGGCATCCTGTCGTCAATCCTTGGTTGCCGGCTGCGACCTGTTTTTTGATCATAGTTACCCATGTTGCAATTGTCCAAGTAACTGACCCTTCAAATGTCCCACTAGCTTTATTTAACTTTCCAGTCGTGATCATAACGGAACTGATTATAGGGCTGGCATCCATGTTTAAATACGAATTCTTCACTGTTAGCTGGAAGGAACGCAACATCTGCATTCCAATAATGCATGTTGTACCGCATTTACCGTCTCTTGAGACTACTGCAGATTTGGCACAAAAATCGTAAAAGTAGAGCCTTTATTGATTTCACTATCGAGGTCAATTTCGGCATGCAGCAAATGTGTCAGCTTCATCGTGACATACAAGCCGAGACCTGTACCACTACTCTCGCGGGTACGATAATCTTCAGAACGGAAAAACTTATCAAAGACTTTCTCTTGGTCTGGCTTACTAATGCCAATGCCGGTGTCCGATACGTAAAATTCAACACCTTCTCGTTTGGCATGGGCGCCAATGGTGACGCTGCCCTCTTGGGTGTATTTAATGGCATTGGTAATAAAGTTCTGTAAAATCTCACGTACGTATAGCTTGGAAGACTGAAGCAATTCTAACTTCGGGTCAATATCTGTCAGTACTTTAAGGCCTTTGGCTTCAGCCTCTGGTGTATAGTTTGACGCCAATTCTTCCAGCAGTTCGTGGGCATTGATAGACTCAATATCAACTTGGAGTTTGCCGCGTTCGGCTCGTGACAACGTCGCCAAATCATTGATCATACCCGCCAGAAATGTGATTTGTTCGTGCGCTTGTTTGAGGGCATCGGTCACACCCGTATTGCTGAGGCCTGATTTTTCAAAAATAAACTCCGCATTGCCAATATTGCCTTCAGCAATGGCAATCGGAGTACGCAATTCGTGGCTCACCACGCTAATGAACTCGTCACGCTCTTCTTCAAGCGATTTTTCCCGTGTGATGTCACGAACCAACAGAACGTAACCGCGCATACCCTCCTGTCCGTAACCGAGGCGCACAGGTGCAATACTTACATAGAGATTGATTTGGCTACCATCGGAGTACGCCAAACGCCAATCACGGTTTGTGAATTGGGTCTTGGTTTCCAAAATAACCTGTTTTATGTCGATTTCCTGGTTATTTTTGTCTAGTAGTTTGAGGACATTTTGGATGTGTTTGCCGGATAGGGTACTGTTAACGTCCAATATGTTTAAGGCCGCCCCATTAGACAAGACAATCTTCGTCTTCTCATCTATAGCAATAACCCCGTCTGCCATGCTGTTGATAAGGCTCGTCAAGCGCTCGCGCTCCAATTCGGCATTCGGGGCAACGGTGGCCTTAACTACCCTTGCAAAATTTTTAGCAGACTTTACAACCCTCTGTTTTTTTGTTGCGGACTTGCGCACAGGCATAAGCAGTATTGTAGCGGCTGTCGGCGGAAACGTCTATAACTGGGGCAATAGGGCTGGTTGATGGGCTTTTATAGCCTTACGCTTGTCATTTAGCGACACAACGTAGCGGCTGAGCTCATCCCAAAAGGACGGACCATGCGCCATAATGCGGGTATGCGTGAGTTCATGCAGTATCACATAATCTATCAGTTCCCACGGTAGCTGCATTAAATAGCAGTTCAAGGCAATCTCCTGATGTGAGTTACAGCTCCCCCACCGGCTTTTAAGCCGTTTGATGGTCACAGAACGGTAGTTAAAGCCATAACGCTTCGCAAGCTCGTGTACCCGGTCAGGCAAAAGCTGGGCTGCCTCCTGTTTGAGCGCCCGCACGGCTGCTTTGCGAACCGCAGCCTGGGCGGCGTCACTTTCGTGCATGGTTCCAAGTGGCATTCGGACCACGATAGATGTCATCCCCACCCGACTGCTAATAGTTTGGCGCGTTTCCTCCACAAACTGTAGGCGATGCGCCTTACCAATACGCTGGCCGGCAGTAAAAAGCGGCTGCTGGCGTGTAGCTTGCTGCGCTACAATCCAATCGAGTTTGCTACGCGCGAAGGCTTCGCCCATGTAATATGGTGACCAACTTGGCATACTAACGCGCAGCGCACCGTCATGGCCGACGGTCAAACGCATGCTACGTGCCCCTTTGCGTTTTTGTAAGATAACTTCGCCGATTTCCGGCATATGAATACGTTTTTGCATGTAATTTGGTTTAACTTATACGAATATTGCGTCGGGAAGGGTCAACACGACCCGCAGCCGGATTTGGCACTAAATTGACAAGAGCAGGCTTCGGCAAGCCACTCGTGGCCTCACGTGATTGCAGCAAGCCCATGTCATAGAGCTTTTTAATAACTGCGCTACGCTGGGTTTGGAAGGTATGCTTGCCACTGATAACAATATACTCCTCGGTTTGGGTAGGGTTTTGCATACGGCTAATAACAGCTTCAAAGGTCGTACGATCGAGGGTTGGATTGTATTTGTCGTCAATCTTGCGCCGATCGCGCTTGGCAACACGGGTAAAGGCGCTTTCGATGTCAAGCTGGAACCACACCAGCACAGTTTGGGCCTTAAATTTCCGTGCCAACTCGCGTAACTCACGGCGTTGGCCGAGACGCATGGCATTGACGTCAAAGATCACACTACTACCTGTTTTTAAGAATTCCTCGCTCATGTACACCATCAACTGGTTCACGATGTCATTTTCCTGCCGGTCATAACGTGGTTCTTCAAAAAGTTCAAAGCGGATTCGGTCGCCCTGGACGTGGGCTGCTTGTATTTCTTCACTGAGTTGGCGAGCAAAATAGGTTTTGCCCGCACCGGGGAAACCATAAAGCAAAAACAGGGTTGGGTGCGTGAGCGCTAATTTCGCCATATCTGTAATATCGTATAACAAGTCGTACTCTGTTGCAAAGTGAGCTGAACTATTGAACAGAGCTGACGCTAGATGTTCATAAACAAATTCATAAAGCTCGTAAGGACAATGGTAAAACCGCCTGCAGAAGCAAATATAAGGCGGTTTCGATTTCTTGACGAAGAAAAACTCTCCAATACTAGACGCTCGGCATCGAGTTGACCAGCCACAACCTCGCTTGCAGTGAGGTCCGCAGTAATATATTGTTCGGCAGGTAATTCGATGATGCCCATACTGCCAGTCAAACCGCGAATACCTTGGATAGTACCCAAAGCGGTAAATGCTGGTCTTATCAAATGATCATTCCCTGAAGCAAATGTTACTACCCCGCCTATAAGCACAATTCCAAGGCCGCCTGCAAGACGTGCTTTTTGTCGTCTTGCCGTGGGAGGTCTAAATTTTTCGAACAATGGGGAGAGTCGTTGCCTTTGTTCGTTAGCTATAAAACCAACACTATCTACGAGCCCGTTTTGAACATCAAAGTTCTCTACAACAACACTAATTGCATCCAAATAGTCATTCTCACGATCCTCCATTCTATCAACTACCCTATCTGTGGGCCATTTCAAATATCTTAAACGTGACGTCAAAAGAGCTTGACGGTTTAATTCAAGCTGCTCGATATCGGGTGGCGTAAAGTCAGGCTGAAGCTCTCCCATGAATCAACTATATAGTTAAAACATTAGTTAAAGAATTGTCAAGTCAAAGGCTATGGCAGGGGCGGCAGGACTCGAACCTACGACACCCGGTTTTGGAGACCGGTGCTCTACCAACTGAGCTACGCCCCTTCGTTGGAACGACATTATACTACTGTATTCTCCCTGTTTTGTCACCTTTGCAACCAGCCATTTTACATATTTTACAAAAAGGTTGTGTTTAAGAGTGTGACCCCCTATACTGTTGTATGAAAAACTAAACATTAACAAAGAGGGTGAGTTGACAATCGGCACGATTTTTTCTGCCAATCCTCTGCAGAAACGCCTTACAGCGGCTGGTTTAAGACAAAACGGTTTCAAAAAATGAAAATATTGATGCTGGGCTGGGAATTGCCTCCACATAATAGTGGTGGTTTGGGTGTCGCTTGCTATCAGCTCTGCAAAGCACTGGCCAAAAAAGGTGCTGATATTGACTTTGTTCTCCCTTACACTGCCGACCACGACGTTGACTTCATGCGAGTCCATGCGGCGCATCCACAAGATGTGGAGGCCGTCCGTAAGGCAGGCATTGCATACGATAGCTTCCAATACATTAAGAGTGATGGTACGTCTGAGTGGATTGACCTCTTTGGACAAAGTGCCATCTATGAAAATGCAGTCAGCCGCATTGTCGAAGCC